>DATGKC010000264.1:0-6097 GCA_035294845.1 Planctomycetaceae bacterium
TATGCCAATCCGGCCGGAGAATTGGCCGCTTTGGCCGAATCGCTCGGCTGCCGCATCGTCCTCGATCTCGACAGCCGCGTGTCGATCGAGCCGGCTGGATTCGGGGCCGACCTTCCCGAAACGCTCACGCAGCGCACCCGCAATTTCGGAATCGACCCGCCCACGAAGCCCGATTCGCTGCTCCTGGTGGGCGGGCCGACCCGCTTTCAGACGATGTTTCGGCTCGAAGCGGTCGGCGAAGAAAAAACGGGCGAGATCAAGCCGATCAACAGCCTCAGCTACATGCCCGCCGGCGGTTGGACCAACGAATCGTGGCTCGGATTCGCGAACGTCACCGACGACGACGCCCGCGCCAAGGCCCGCCGCACCGTCTATCGCTGGTACCGCATCAAGTGCGCCGCGCCGGCAAACACCCAGGGGCAGTTTCAAATCGCCGGCTACGACGGCCCGGTGCAAAGCCTGTGGTAGATTCTGCCGATCGAGAATGGCCGGCTCGACACCTACGCCGACGCCGATCAGATCGTGCGCGCCAGGCCCCCGCAAGTCGCCGGCATTTTCTGGGACCGCTCGCTCGATGCGAGCAACGTCGCCTCGCAGCGCCAGTACAAGGGCCGATTCACGATCGACGCCCAGCGCGGCATCGTGCAATTCGCCGAGCCGGTGATGCAGGTGAACTCCGGTTCCGGCGCGACGGGTTTCGGCGAGGCGCAGCTCTATCTCACCGTGGCCCACGGCGTTAAAGATCGAAGCTCGCTGCAAGACGTGCGCCCCGTTTACGAACGGGCGCTCCCCGGGCCGGTTTTGGGAACCGGGCCCAAGGTTCTCCGCCGCGACGACCTGGTGCGCACCGTTTCGACTCAGTACGACGGCGGCAACAACCCCACCGGAACGATCGAGAATACGTCGGACCTCGACGACGAGGCCCAAAGCTATCTCGACGCCGCAGAGGCCGAGTTCGAGACGCTCGAAACCGATCAGGTCGAGTACGCCGGAATCGTCCCCATCAGTCCCGACGGGGCGATCCAGCAGGTCGAGTGGCTGGGGGGACCGGGCGGCGGCCTGACGCGCGCCAGCCGCAACAGCGAATTCTCGATCGTCGTTCCTGCGTCGAAAGAACGCCGCAGCGCCGAAAAAGGCCGGCAGCGCGACGAGCTGGCGCTGACCGGCGCGTCGGCGGCGGCCCTTCGCAAGATTCGCGAAGCCGGGGGAGGCCGCTGATGCCCGAAAATTATTCGGCCTTCGATTCGCAGCAGTGGACCGAATTCGTCAACAACAACGCCGGACAAATCCCGGCTTATGCGATCGTGCGCGTCACGGGCCTCTCGGTGGTGAGGCCCGGCCGCGTCGTGCTCTCGGTCGATCAGCCAAATGCATTCGGCTGCCAGGCGAACTGTTTCGTCAACGGCCCGGTGCCGGTGAGCGCCGGGCAATACGGCTATGCGACGCGATCGGGTCCGGTGCTGGCGCTGTACGACGCGGCCGACGGCACGCCGGCGTTCGGCGACGCCTGGGGACCGCGCAACGGCACGTGGAAGCTCAAGAAGAACACGGGCGGTTTTTTCTGCCTGGGACCGCCCACCAATGCCACTTTGGCGCTGGCCCTGTTCGCGCCGGCGCCGATGCTCACGTTTCGGGGGAAGACGACGGCTGCCGCGATCAACAAGGGCGCCAGCGGCACGATCAACATCTACACCGGGCCCTTGGGGAGCGAAACCGATTCGGGCCAGACGATGGCGAACGTCTACAACCGGTATGCGAACGCCGCCCAGGGAAAATGGGTGACGTGCGGCTGGGACTTTGACAACCAGGGATGGGAACTGATCGACCTGGAATGCTGACGCGACGCTGCGCGAGAAAGTAGAAAGGAGAAAGTGGAAAGTGGACGTGCCCATGAGTGATTCTATTGCTGTATCTCCTTTCTACTCTCACGGTTCTCCTTTCTCGGCACGGATGCCGCCGCCGTCGCCGCTCTCAAAATGGCTGGGCCGTCCCTGGCCGCCCGAGTTCTTTCTTCCGAACTGCCCCTGCTGCGCGGGGGGCGGGACGTCGCAGGGGTATCATGTTTTTGGCGGGGCGACCAGCTCCGCGATCGTCGCATCCAATTATTTGTGGAATAGCGCGTGGACGACGAAGACGGCCATGTCGCCTGAGCGCGAAGAGCACGCCGCGCAAACGCCATCGACGAGCGGAGCCGCCTTCATCTACGGCGGGGTCAATTCGATCAATATCTTGACCCGCCTCGATACTTATACCCCGGACGCCTGGACGGCCGACACTGCGATGCCCTCGCCGGCCAGGTCCTTACACACGGGGTGCGTCATCTCCGGCAAGGCATATTCATGGGCGGGCCTACAGCTCGGCAATATCACAACGAGCCAAAACGACCAGTGTACGCCCGGCTCGCCCTCAACATGGGTGACAAAAACCGCGTGCCTAACATTACGCTCGAATGGTGCCGCATCATACATTGGGTCAAAAGGCTATTTCTTCGGAGGCGACAACTCGACAATCACGAATCAGGTAAAGACCAACGAGGAATATGATCCGGCCGGCGATAGCTGGACGACAAAAGCGTCGACCCCTCTGGGAGCGTTGGCGCGCAACGGGCAGGCTTCGTTCTCGATCAATTCGGTTGCTTATATGATCGATGGTGGACCGACGGTCCTGAATGAGAATCAGAGTTACACCGTCGATGCGTGGGTTGCCAAGTCAACGCCGCTTACTCCGGCGCGCCAGTACCCTGCGGGAAATTCGCTCGACGCATCTCTTGTCGGCTGGATCACGGGGGGAGGGACCAACGCAACCAACTGGATCGCCACGCACGAGGAATACACTCCCGACTCATGGACGAACCGCACAAATCTTCCCGTCTCGATAACTCACGCGCGAGCCGCATTCGCATGATCGCACTCAACCTACTACTCGCCGACCATCAGGAGTTTCATTCCGATCTCCAGATGGACGCGTTCATTACGCTCCGTTCCGGCGGCACGCTCTACGGTTGCTATAAGCAGGCACTGCGCGAGCTGCATCGCCGGACCCAGGGCCTGCGCGATCTCTATTCCCGCTCGGCGCTGGCCGAAATCGATGCCGACGAGCTGACTGCCGAAGCGCCCTGCCAATTCGAACGGCGGCGCAACCGCATCAAGGCGGCCGAAAAGCGCCTGGCCCTGCAAGAGTTCCAGCGGGCCGTGTTCGACACCGAGCGCGAGTTTTTGCGCTTCTACGGTCAGGCCGTCGCCATCCGCGAAGCTCTTGCGGCCCAGGGCATCGCGTTCCCGCTCGACGCCGAAACGCGCGATCGGCTCGATCGCGAAATGTGGGAACATAAAATCAAATGCATGGCGGCCGTCGATTTCATCGCCCACGGCCGGCTCAACGTGAATACCGTCGAATTGCTGCAAGCGCTCCCCGCGCAGATTCGCCGGCGCGTCGCCGAGCACGTGCTCGACGCGTCGCGACATGCCGAGCTCATAGACTGGTTTCTCTCTTACGAACCCGACATGCCGGCCCCCGCGAAAATCAATGCCGGCGACCTGCCCAGACTTATCGGATGCGAATTCACGCCTTCATCCGCGCCTGTCGCGATTTTCTAGCCGATGGTTGCTGGACGCCGACACGGGCCCAATACCGCCAGCGGCTCAAGATTTGCGCGGCCTGTCCCCGGCGCTGCGGGGTCTGCTGTTCGCTTGGCTGCCGCTGTTTTTTGCCGGCAAAAGCGGCGTCTTTGACGCAAGTCTGCCCGGACGACCCGCCGCGCTGGCCGCAAATTTCTTGACCGAATTCATCTGCTGCGGTACGCTTCTTGTTGGAAATATCGGCCCGCTGATTCGACCGGGCAATGTGCTTCAGCCCTGAATGGCTGATTGGACCGTAGACTCTTGAGTCGAATCCAAGAGGCGTGCGGTCCGAAGTTTCAGGAGGAATGGCATGCGCCAGCCCCGACGCGGGTTCACGCTTATCGAAATATTGATCGTCATCGTCATTCTTTTGATTCTCGCGGGCATGGCGGTCGCGGTGCTCTCGGGCCGCAACACCGACAAGATGCGTTCGGCGGCTCGCGTGGCGCAATCGGCGTTTCTGGGGGCCAAAGACCGGGCTTTGCACGCCAAGGATTTGCGCGGCGTGCGCCTCATTCGCGATCCAAATTACACCGATCCCGTGACGGGAACGTTGACACTCGTCACGGGCTTCGTGTATTTGCAGCCGCTGCCTCTTCAATCAACGGGTAATCTCCAAGGGCAAACTGGCCTTAACAATTTCGCGGTCACGCGCCCCAATTATCCTGCGAGTAACGACGCAACCGGCCTCATGGTTTCCGGAGCACAAGCTCAGACATGGTTTGCGCAGGATCAAGGGGGTATTTGGCCTGCCTCGACAGTGCAAATCCGAATTCCATCAGGGTTAAGCGGCGCGCCAGGCCAATGGTATCAGTTGGCGCGCCTGAACAATGCGGCACCTTACTGGGGAGTTTTCAATAACGGCAATTTGAATCTCACTCTTCAGAGTCCGTTTCAAGGTGGGCAACAGCCAACGATAAACGACTCAAATGCGATCGATTCGAACAGCACACTTGCGTCGTGCGATATCCTCCTCGGCAACGACATCCTCCCCTTTCATCAACCCATATCGTTATCGAGCGGGATCGTGATCGACCTGAAGTATTGCAGCGTCGGCGTGCAGTCGCTCGCCGGTTTGAATTGGAATCCACTTCCCACGGTACCTCCCTATATCGACATCATGTTCTCGCCGCGCGGCGCCGTCACGGGTCCCGTCGTGGCCCAGGGTCCGCTGCATTTTTTCCTGCGCGACATCCAGGACGCGACGGCCGGCGTCAACCCGCTGGCGGTCGGTCAACAGGGAACGCCCAATGCCGACCTCAACAAGGGGGAGCGCATGATCCTCACGGTCTTCCCGCAGACCGGCCTCGTGCAGACGTTCGACATGGACATGACCGACCTCGTCAACAACTCGACAGGCAACCCCCCCTCCGACGGCCTGGCCGACAATCCCTACAGCCTCGCCCAACAAGGCAAATCGGCCGGCCGATGATTTGCCGCGCGTAGCGCGTCCGTCCCGACAAGCGAGCAGGCCGGCGCAATGAGGGGAATTGAAAATTGGCCATTGAAAATTGCAAATTGCAAATTGGTCGATGCGTGGGCCTGCATCTACCGCGAAGCGGTTGCGCAGCGCAGACCAGGGTTGCCCGATGAAATCGGGCTACCCTGGGAACGATCCATTCGCCGTGGAGAACTCTGTAAGAGTTCGGCAGCGCGGGGCAGCCGGGGAATTGAAAATTGCAAATTGGTTGAATCCGACGAGCCGGTCCGTAACGGCGCGGCCTGAAAGGCCGCAATAATCCAGCCCAGGGCAACACCTGGCAACACCCTGGGCTTTCATCTTGCCGCCCTTCAGGCGGGTCGCGACGACTGCCATCACTTTACGGGGACACTTGAAACGTGGCGACGACGCGTTTCGTTGCATGGCCCGCGCGATTCGACCAATTTGCAATTTTCAATGGCCAATTTTCAATTTCCCTTTGCCACCCATCCGGGTGGCCCGCCCGTCCCGTCAGGGCGGGCGGGTCGCGCAGCGACAAGAGGCCACGCCATTCGCGCTGCATCGCTATTGAGCACACAGCGAATGCCGATCCACAACACATAACCCCGTTGTCCAACGACGTGCGGCGCTGCCGCATTCGGCGCGGCCTCATCGCTTCGCGACCCGGCCGGTGCTGTCGCACACGGGCCGGGCCGCCCGGCCGCGATCACTGCGATTTAGCGACACTGCTGGCCGCTGGAATCTTCCGCCGCCTCGCCCAGAATTTCGCGCAGGCGGCGCAGCGCGCGCAGGTGCCGCATTCCGGCGGCCGGTTGCGAGAGGCCCAACAGCCCGGCGGCTTCGCTGTTGGAAAGCTGCTCGAAGTGCCGCATCAACAGGATTTCGCGGTCTTCGTCTTCCAGTCGATCGATCGCTTCGACGAAGCGCTCGTGCAGCTCCTTGCGCAGCGTCGCCGCGGCGGGGGTCAGCTCGGGATCGCGAAGCTGGGCCAGCAGCTCCAGCGACGAGCGATCTGGACCGGCAGGGGCGACCCCCG
>DATGKC010000265.1:0-8381 GCA_035294845.1 Planctomycetaceae bacterium
TCGACGAAATTGCCCGGTTTTCCAGGGCTTTCTTATATCACCATATTTTCACAGTACCCAAGGCTCACAAAAACCATGAATAAGATTGCCGAAATACCCTATTTTCATGGAAAAAAATAGTTAACGGCGTTGCCCTTCCGGGGTATGTTGGGAAGACGGGTTCCCGGGCGTTGCCGATGTCGGTCTGGGCTCGATTTGCGGCGTTTCAGCCAGGTGGACGGCAACGCTCGCCTCAAAAACGCTGAAACGAAACTGACATCCGCTTGACTGTGCATTGAATTGCCGATAGAGTCAGGCTGTCAAATTTGGACGCCTTCACGATGTCAAAGATGAACCTGCTTAGCCTGGGCCTTTTGCTTAGCCCCTCATTCCTGGGGAGGTCTTAGGTACCGTACAGCCAATTTGACGGATCACCAGAACCCTGAGACCTCTCGGTCGCAGGGTTTTTTTGTTTGACGCGGGTTCGCATAAAGCTCACCACCAGGCCATTCGTCTTTCACCGAAATCGAGAATCGCCGTAGAATTGAAAGTGTCCCTTCTTCCGGAGCCTTCCATGTCCGACCGAGTCATCATTTTCGACACCACGCTGCGCGACGGCGAGCAATCCCCCGGATGCAGCATGAACACGGCCGAAAAACTCGAGGTCGCCTTGGCCCTCGTCGAGCTGGGCGTGGATGTCATCGAGGCCGGGTTCCCCATCGCTTCTCCGGGCGATTTCGAGGCCGTGCAGACGATCGCGCGGCAGTTCGGCGATCGGGGGCCGAAGATTTGCGGACTGGCCCGCTGCCGCGAAGAAGACATCGACCGAGCCGGCAGCGCCCTGCAGGACGCCCAGAACAAGCGGATTCACGTGTTCCTCGCCACGAGCTCGATTCATCGGCAGTACAAGCTGAAGATGGACAAGGCCGAGATCGTCCAGAAGGCGGTGGAATCGGTCGCTCGCGCCAAGGCATTCTGTGACGACATCGAATTCTCGCCCGAAGACGCGGCCCGCACCGAGCTCGATTTTCTGTGTGAAGTCGTCGAGAAGGCGATCGCGGCTGGGGCCACGACGGTCAATATTCCCGACACGGTCGGGTACGCAACCCCCTCGCAGTATTTCCACGTCATCAGCCATCTCAAGAAGAACGTTTCGAACATCGCCCGCGCCGTCATCAGCACGCATTGCCACGACGACCTGGGCCTGGCGGTCGCCAACAGTCTGGCCGGCCTGGAAGCCGGCGCGCGGCAGGTCGAATGCACGCTCAACGGGCTGGGAGAACGGGCGGGCAACGCGGCACTCGAAGAGATCGTGATGGCCCTGCGCACCCGGCAAGACCATTACAACTTGACGACGGGCATCAACACCAAAAAGCTCTGCGCAGCCAGCCGGCTGGTGTCGACGATCACCGGCATGATTGTGCAGCGGAACAAGGCCATCGTCGGCCAGAACGCTTTCGCCCACGAAGCGGGGATTCATCAGCACGGCATGCTCCAGGAGCGAACCACCTACGAAATCATGCGGCCCGAAGACGTGGGATTCACCGGCAGCAACCTCGTGTTGGGCAAGCACAGCGGGCGGCACGCCTTTCGCGATCGCATTGTGCAACTGGGGTATCAACTCGACGAAAGGACGTTCGAAAAGGTTTTCGACGATTTCATCGCGCTGTGCGACAAGAAAAAAAATGTTTACGACGCCGACATTGTCGCGCTGGTCGAAAACCGCAGCACCGAAGCGCCCGATCGCTGGAAGCTGGCGACCTTGCACACTTCGGCGGGAACCGGGTCGATTCCCACCGCCACGATTCAGTTGCACGAGGACGGGCAGCCGATCGTCTGCGATGCGGCGATCGGCGATGGGCCGGTCGATGCGGTGTTCAATGCGCTGGAGCGAATCACCGGCATTTCGGCGCGCTTGCAGAATTACCAGGTGCGCAGCCTGTCGGTGGGGAAGGAAGCGCAAGGCGAAGTGCTGGTCGAGATCGTGCACAACAACCACGTCTTTCACGGCAAGGCGGCCAGCACCGACATCATCGAGGCCAGCGCCCAGGCGTATCTCAAGGCGCTCAACAAGGCGGCCGCCAACCGCCACACGCAAAAGCCGCTGCATGCGCAGCACGAATAGGGCTGATTTGGGAATTCTGGCTGGTTCGAGGGCTGAATTCTCACGAATTCAGCTACGATAAGATTGGAATTCGGCTACGTGAGGGGATTGAATTCCGGGGAGTTCAGCTACGCTCGGTGCAAACAAATCATGTCACGCCAATCCGACAAATCGAAGTCAGACAACCCCAACGACAAGACGATCTGCACGAACCGCAAGGCGCGTCACCAATACGAAATTCTCGACCAGATCGAATGCGGGATCGTCCTCAAAGGGAGCGAAGTCAAAAGCCTGCGCGACGGCAAAGCGTCGCTCGATGAGGCCTATGCCCGAGTCCGCGAGGGGGAGCTGTGGCTGGTTGGCTGCGACATCGCCGTCTATCCGCAAGCGAGCATTCTCAACCACGAGCCCAAACGCCCGCGCAAACTGCTGCTGCATCGCCGCGAGCTGCACAAGTTCGCCGAACAGGCGGGGCACCGGGGCTTGACGCTGGTGCCGCTTTCTCTGTATTTCCTGCGCGGCAAAGTGAAAGTGAAGATCGCAGTCGGGCGCGGCAAAAAACTGCACGACAAGCGCGAGTCGATGAAACGGGCCGAAGCCACTCGCGAAATTCAGCGGGCCATGTCGGCGCGGCGAGGGTAATGCGGCTGGTGAATCATAGTGTTCCGATGATGTAGCGGAATTCGTGAGAATTCAGAGCGCGACTCGCCCGACAGCATGTTCTGAATTCGCACGAATTCCGCTACAGCACGAGCTGCTCGGCGGGAAAGATCGGGCCTTCCACGCAAGTGCGGCGGTAATCCCAGGTTCCGTCGGGTTGCTTGACGCGCGTCACGCAACTGAAGCAGGCGCCGAATCCGCAAGCCATCGGCGTTTCCAGCGATAACCAGCAGGGGACCCGATGACGCGATGCGATCTGCGCCACCGCGCGCATCATCGACTCGGGACCGCAACAGTAAATGGCTGTCGAGCCGTCAGCGGGCATGTCGTCGAGGACTTTGGCGGCGAGCTCTGTCACGAAGCCTTTGTGTCCGCGCGAGCCGTCGTCGGTTGCCAGCCGCACGTTGATTTGCAAAGCGGCGAAATCGGGCAGCCCCGACAAATATTCGGCCGATCGCGCGCCGTAGCAAAGCGTGATTTGGCCGGGCGCCAGCCTGCTGTCCGGCGTTCGGCTGCCGTAGCGCCGCCCACCGAGCGCTTCGCGGATCACCGCCGGAAACGGCGTATTGCCGATCCCCCCTGCAACGATCAACAATCGCGGCGCGTCAATCGCCGGAAAACCATTTCCCAATGGCCCCCAGATTTCGACGCGCTGCCCCGCTTTCCAGCTTGCCATGAGCGCGGTCATCTTCCCTACGACCAGATAAACGATGTCAATTCCTGCCGGAACTCCCCGGCCATCGAGCCAGGTGTCATAGAGGGCGAAAGGGCGGCCCAATAGAGGATTTGTCGTTCCCGGCGAGCGGATCATGAAGAATTGTCCGGGAAGAACGTCGCGAGCCGCTTCCGGCGCCTCCAATCGCAGCCGGTACGTATCGCGCGCGAGGGGCACTTGCTCGATCACCGAGACGATCGACTGCCGCGCACTCTGCACAAGGCCAGGCAGCGTGTGGAACGAGCAGGAATCAGGCGCCGCGGAAGTCATGTTCGTACGCATCCTACGATCGTCGTCCCGCGCCGCGGCTGCCGCGGCCGCGCCGGGAATCGCGACCTGCGACCAGTTGCTGAAGTGCGGCGATCTCTTGCGGAGCGAGCGGCCGATACTGGCCCACCGGCAGATCGCCCAAGGTCAACGGGCCTTGCGCTACGCGCTCCAGGCGCTGCACTTTGTGACCCATTTTTGCCAGCAGACGGCGGATTTCACGGTTCTGCCCCTCGAGCAGCTCCAACTCCAGCACGCTGCTGGCGCCGCGCGTCTTCACGAGACGCGCCTGGGCCACCTTGAAACGTCCTTCGGGGAAGTAGAGGCCGCGCTTAAGCTGCTCGAGCACGTCGCGGCCGGGGTTTCCGGCGACTTGAACGTGATAGACCTTGCGCACCCGAAAGCGAGGATGGGCCAGCCGGTGAGCCAGCTCGCCGTCGTTGGTGACCAGAAGCAGACCGCGGCTGTGCTCATCGAGCCGCCCCACGGTGAAAAGCCGTTCGCGACCGCGAGGGAATAGATCGATCACGCGCGGGCGTCCGCCGGGGTCGCTATTGGTGCACAAGTAGCCGATGGGCTTATTGAGCAAATACCAGGTCTTGCGTTCAAGCCGCACGCGTTCGCCGTCGAGCCGCACTTCCTGCCGGTCCGGAACGACGCGGAAACCCAGCTCGCGAACGGTTTGCCGATCGACCGTGACGCGGCCGCTGACGATCAGCTCTTCGCAATGTCGGCGCGAACCGGCGCCGGCCATTGCCAGGAATCGCTGCAGGCGAATCGGCTCGACCGCATTGTCGGACACAGCCTGGGACAAGCTCATGGGCTCTCGCGTTTTTTATTTTTCTCGGCCAGAGCCTCGTAGTACTTCTTCACCAGCTCTTCGTACTTGGGAAGATACTTTTCGCTGAAGGCGTTCTGCATGGCTTCGCGAACATGCGGCGGCAGATGGCCCCAAACGTCTTTAATCATGCTTTGGCGGCGCGCCTGCTCGGCGGCGGCAGAACGGGCCGGGTCGGCGCGCTCCTGGGAATCGTTGGATTTTTCGCTGTTGCGCCGGGCATTCTGATCGTTGGCGGAACCGGGACCTTGATTCTTCCCTGAATTCCGCGGATCGCCTTGTCCGGGCTTAAGCTTTTGACGCTGCTTTTGCGATTGATCCTGGTCTTGCTGGTCCGTTTGAGACGATTGGCGGTTCCGGCCGCCCTGCTGTTTTTTCAGCAATTCCAGAAGTTCCTCGAGATTCTTGACGGCTCGTTCCTGAAGCTTCTGCGTCCCCGGGCTCGTGTCTTCGCCGGCGATTTTCTCGCTGGCCGTTCGCATGAGCTCGATGGCCTGTTCCAGACGGTCGATTTCGTCTGATGTCATGTCTTCATCATCGGAAGCGGCCGGCTCGGAAGGCGATTCTTCATCCGACTTGTCTTCGCCGTCTTTCGATCCTTCTGCTGCTTTGGCTCGTTCGAGAGATTGTTCTGCGCCGGCGGCGGGGCGCTCGACACGAGCGGTCGGGGCGGTTTTTTGGGCGGGGACAATCGCAGCATACGCGGGAAACGCCCACGCGATAGAAACGACGATCGAAAAACACCAGCACATGGCCGCGATTTTCATAAAGCTTGTCCTCGCTCGTGCGATCATTCCGGTTTCGGTATCTCGTCGTTGTTTGGCGCTTCATCGTCTTGATGGGAGCGGTCGTCGGCGTCGTCTGCGTCCGGCGAACTTACGGCCGAAAGATTGCGAGCCAGGTCGGCCAGCTCGCCTTGCTCGCGGGCGATGGCTTCCAATTCATTGCGGGCCGCGGCAGGCAGCCGGCCGTCCTTCCCGCGAAGTTCTTGCAGCTTTGCCGTGCGAGCCGACAGGTCTCTTTGCAGGACGATCAACATCTTGATCTGCGCGAGCGTGGGGATGCCGTCGGCTGGCGGGCCGTCTTGCCGTCCTCCCGCTCCGCCTTGCGAATCGTCCGATTCGTTTTGCGCGTTCTCGTCGGGAGGCTTCAAGGCGCTCACCAGCTCGGCAAGCCGCTTGAGCGCGGCTTCTTCGGCCTGTTGCGTCGGCGCTCCCGTTTCGCGCCGCGACAGCTCTTCGACCGCACGTTCCATGTGCGCAACCGCTCCTCGAAGCGCCAGCGCAAAGACTTCGGCCGCCGAAAGTCGTTCGATGATCCGTTTTGTTTCTTCGGCGAGGGTCCGTTCGGCGCTCGATAGATCGCGAAGCGAAAGGAGCTGCGCGCGGCTCCATTTTCCGGCCGCGACGTGCAATTCGTCGAGCCGCCGCGTTTCGTCGATGACCGACTGCTGCCGGACGACCATGCCGCCCAGCTCATCGGCAATGCGGGCCAATTGTTCCTGGGCGAGATGCTCTTCTTCGGCGCGGCGCTGTCGCGCCAACTCGCGCTGCGCCTGTTCGAGGTCGTCGAGCGCCTCTTGCTGCTGATCGGCGGCGAGGTCGTTCCCCTGGTCCAGGTTTTCATCCGCCTCTTGCATATTTGACGCGGCCCGCCCCGCGCTGGCGGCGGCCTTGTGCGCTTCCAGCCGCTCGAGGCGACGGGCCAGGCGAGCTGTCTCTTCCTGCAACTTCTGTTGTTCTTTATGGAGTTGTTCGAGCTGTGCGCCGCGATCTTGCGGATCGGCGTCGTGCGCGGCCTGCTCCATTTTTCGCAATAGGTCAGCCTGGCTATCGCGCAGGTCTTGCAGCTCGTCTTCGGCTTGCTTCAGCTTCTTAACGAGCATCTCGGTGTCGCCCTCGCGGTTGTGGCGGAGCGTGTTTTCCAGCTCGCGGAGCTTGCGGAGGACCTCGCTCTGCGAACGCGCGGCCTGACCCATGCGATTTTCGCCGATCTGTCCGGCCGCATCCCGCATCTCGCCCGAAATCGCCTCACTGCGAGATTGCTCGATGGCTTCCTTGAGCGCCGCGGCCGCCGAGGGATTCTGGCCCGCGAGATTCTCGACATTGTCGAGCATTTTCGATTCGAGCTGCTCCAATTGCTCGGCGAGCTTCTTCTGCCGCTCGGCAAGCTTGGCCAGATCGGCGTTTTCTTGCGGCGAGAGCCCTTCGGCCGGTTTCGTGAGGGTCTTTTTGGCAAGCTCGGCGGCCTCCTGGTTCAGGTCGCCTTGCTGGCGCACGACGTCAGACAGCTCGCGAGCGGCGTCGTGTTCGCCGCGCCATTGAGACAGGTCTTGCAGCATCTCTGCGAGCGATTCCAAAACGGCCGCCTGGTTGGCCGAAACATGCCGAAGCGCGTCGTCGGCCTTGTCGCCGCCTTTGACCGCCGATTCCTTGGGCGAGCGGCCGTCGGAATTCTTCGAGGCATGAGACTTCGGCGAACCTGCCGACTCGTGGGAGCCGGCCTGTTCCTTCGATTCGGCGCCGGCGTCGGTCTGAGCCGATTCCTCGGACTTTTGTTGCGCTTGTGTGGAGCGCGGGGGAGGCTGCTTGGGACGGGCCTCTTTCATTTGCAGGAGTTTGCGAGCCTGAGTCAGGTCTTGCTCGATCGGTTTCAGATGGTCGTTGCCAAGTCGGCCCAATTCGTCGGCGATTCGCATGAGCTGCCGTTCGGCTTCTCGATCGTTGATCTGATTGTTTTGCAGCTCGTCGGCAAGATCGCGAGCCCGCTGGGCAAGACCGTTCGCAGGGCCGCTCAATTGCGACGCGACTTCGCGCTGCCCCATTTCGGTGCGTTTCAAGGTATCGAGGTCTTCGGGACGAAAGTCGTCGGTCTTATCGAGCTGCTGCACGAGATCGTCGACCTGGTTGCGGGCCTCTTGCTGGAGCTTCGACGCGCGCTCCAGGTCGTCCAATAGGCCCATCTGGCGCTGGGCAATTTCCTGCGCCTTGTCTTCGCGCGAAATCACCGTCAGGGTGCGCATCACGCTGCGGCCGACGTGCGGCGGCGGCGCCTTGCCTTCCGGAAACTCGCCCGCCAGGTCGAATTCGTCGGTCGCCTCGGTATGAAACACGATTTTCGTGCCGAGCCCCGGCTTGAGGTCGGCGATGTTCCACAGATGCTCGGCTGTGTGCGCCAGCGGCAGCTCGTCTTCCGCAAATTGGGAAAGTAAAATGGCGACTTCGCCGTCCTCCGTGGCCGGTTCGAGCTTATAAACCAGCCGAATCTCTTTGAGGCCGAGATCGTCCTTGGCCATCGTGCGCACGGGGACGACCGCGTCGGCCGTCACTTGCGCATCCGAGGCCGGAAGCTCGATGTAGATTTCGGGTTCGGAGTCTTGCAGACCCCGGATTTCGAAACGAGGCGGCTCAGCGTCTTCAAAACCCTGTGCGTCTTTGAGCTCCAGCCACCAGGAGTGAATGCCCGCATCGCCGATCATGAACGACGCGTTCAACTGGCGTCCGTCGTTTCCCAATTGCACGGCCAGGCGTTCCTGGTCTTTTACGCGCAGGGTGGCCGTCGACACACTCTTATTGGCCAGGGCCGCGATATCGACCCGCGTCCCGATCAAACCGCGCACGTGCCCGACCCCTTCCGGCTGAACTTCGGCTGGGCGCCGGGTGTAGGCCGGCGGCGTGAGCGTGACCTGTAGTTTTTCGACGAACGGCGGCGGCACGGCCGACAGTCGATGCCACGGCATCTGGTCGTCGTCCCCCCCCACCGCACGGAATTCGACATCGCCCTTGACGGCCAGCAGTTGGCCCACGGCAAGTTCCCTG
>DATGKC010000266.1:0-3468 GCA_035294845.1 Planctomycetaceae bacterium
CGAATGCGACACCATGGCGCTTTCGATTTCCATCGTGCTCAGGCGATGGCCCGCGACGTTCAAAACGTCGTCGACGCGCCCCATGACCCAATAGTAGCCGTCCTGATCGCGGCGGGCGCCATCTCCCGCGAAATAGCAGCCCGGCACTTCGCTGAAATACGTTTTCACGAACCGCTCGTGGTCGCCGTACAGCGTGCGCAGCATCGCGGGCCACGGCTGCCGCATGACCAAAAGACCTCCCGCATTGGCCGGCTGGCTCTGGCCGTCTTTGGTGACGATGTCGGGGACGACGCCGGGCAACGGCTTGGTGCAGCTTCCGGGTTTGGTGGTGGTGACTCCGGGCAGGGGGCTGATCATGATGGCCCCGGTCTCGGTCTGCCACCAGGTGTCGACGATGGGGCAGCGCTCGCCGCCGATCACGCGGTGATACCACATCCAGGCTTCGGGATTGATCGGTTCGCCCACCGACCCCAGAAGCCGGAGGCTCGTCAGGTCGAATTTGGCGGGCCACTGGTCGCCCCACTTGATGAAAGCGCGGATCGCCGTGGGCGCGGTATAGAAGATATTGACCTTGTATTTCTCGACGATTTCCCAGAACCGGCCTTCGTGAGGCCAGTTGGGGGCGCCTTCGTACATGAGCGAGGTGGCGCCGTTGGCCAGGGGGCCGTAGATGATGTAACTGTGGCCGGTGACCCAGCCGATGTCGGCCGTGCACCAGTAGGTGTCTTCATCTTTGAGGTCGAACACCCACTTGGAGGTGAGCATGGTTCCCAGCGTGTATCCGCCGGTGGTGTGCAGCACGCCCTTCGGCTTTCCCGTGCTCCCGGACGTATACAGAATGAAAAGCGGATGCTCGGAATCGAGATGTTCGGGATCGCAGTCAGAGCTGGCCTCGGCCATCAGGTCGTGCCACCAGTAGTCGCGCCCCGGCTCCATGCGAATCGGCGTGCCCGTGCGGCGGACGACGACGACGTTTTCGACCGACGGCGACTTTTCGAGACTGGCATCGACCGCGGTTTTGAGCTCGACCTCTTTTCCCCGCCGCCAGCCCCCGTCGGCCGTCACAACCAGTTTGGCCCGGGCGTCGTTATTGCGCTCGGCGACGGCATCGGCGCTGAAGCCGCCAAAGATGATCGAGTGCGGCGCGCCGATGCGCGCGCAGGCCAGCATGGCGATGGCGAGCTCGGGAATCATGGGCATATAGAGCGTCACCCGGTCGCCGGTTTTGATCCCCAGTTTCCTGAGGACGTTGGCGAATTTGCACACCTCGCGGTGCAGGTCTTGATACGTGAGCACGCGAGTCTCGCCCGGCTCGCCTTCCCAGATGATGGCCGCTTTGTTCTTGCGCCAGGTCGCCAGGTGACGGTCGAGGCAGTTGTACGACGCATTGAGCTTGGCTCCCACGAACCAGTTGGTGTCGGGCATTTCGCCGTCGATCACCTTGTCCCATTTGCGAAACCAATGCGGGTGATTGGCCAGCTCTCCCCAGAACCCGGCCGGGTCGTCTTTCGCCTTGCGCCACATCTTGTCGTACTCGGCTTCGCTTTTGATGTGGGCCGCGGCGGTGAATTCGCGCGGCGGTGGAAACGTGCGCGTTTCCTGCAAGACGCTGGTGATGCCGCCCGATGAACCGGTGGACATGGAATGGGGCTCCTCTCACGTTGCCGTGTCAAAAATGTGCGAGAGGCGATCTTAGCGCAGCATGGAGCGAAAATCAACGAGATCGCCAACCGCTTACAACCGCCGCGAGCTTCGTCAATCTTGGAGCGGTCCAGGCCGCCTACATTTCCCCGCCGGTGCGGTTCGACCACCACGGCAGGCTCACCCCGCCTTCCATGCTGAATGTGCTGCCGGTCATGTAGTCGCAATCGTCGCTCAAGACGAAGCTGATGCCGCGGGCGATCTCTTCGGGCGTTCCCAACCGCCCCCAGGGAAGCTTTTGCCCGCCCGTCTTGATCTGCTCCTCCGAGAAGAACTTGCGCTCGCCGGGAGTATCGATCCAGCCAGGGTGAATTGTGTTGACGCGAATCCGGTGGTCGCACAGCTCGATGGCCGCCGTGCGGGCCATGTGGTCGATGGCGGCCTTCGCCATGTTGTAGGCCATTGCGGTGGGGATGGGGATCACCGCATGAGGCGAGCTGACGATGGCAATCGAGCCCCCTTTTCCCTGTTTCACCATTTGCAGGGCGCAGGCCCGCATGCCGTAAAACGCGCCCCACATCGTCACGTCGATCGTGCGGCGAAAGCCGGCCATATCGGCTCCAATCATGAACTGACGGTCGCTGTAGGCCGCATTCGAAACGAACAAATCGACGCTGCCGAAGGTGCCCGCCGTTTCGGCGACCATCTGATCGACCGCCTTCTGGTCGGCAACATCGGCCTGGAGCAGCAGCGCCTTGCGCCCCAGCTTTTCGATTTCGGCTTTGACCTCTTCGGCATGCTCGCGATGCGATCTGTAGTTGACGGCGACGTTGGCCCCTTGCCGCGCCAGCTCGATCGCCGTCGCCCGCCCGATTCCCAGCGACGCCCCCGTCACCAGCGCACTGCGTCCCGCAAATTTCATCTGACTCGTCTCCTCGGTTTCTTGAAGCGGTCTGCGCCCGCGCGCAAGCGGCTGATTCGGTTCGTATGGACCGCCGGCGCCGCTCGGCCCTATAATTCCGGCAGAGTAGCAGTTCGACTCGGGATTGACCAATCAGGCACGCCAGCTTTGCGCCGCATGCCGAATTCATCTTTCAAATTCGACAAGAGGGCCTTCGCCGAAGGTTCCCTTGCGGATGAAGGGAACGACAAGGCCTACTGGCTTTCGAAGACGCCGCTGGAGCGCCTGGAGGCACTGGAAGCCATCCGACAAACGGTCTATGGATATGACCCGGCTACCGCTCGAGTTCAAAGAGTTCTTACAATTATTGAACTCAAACGCAGTTGAATACCTTCTTGTTGGCGGCTATAGCGTCAATTTTTATGGATATGCTCGATCGACGGGCGATATTGATATCTGGATCCGAGTTTCGCGCAAAAATGCCGCGCGCCTCGCCAAGGGACTTATCGAGTTCGGCTTCGACGCGGCAAACGTCGCCCCTGAGCTCTTCCTGCGAAAGGGGAAGATATTTCGCATCGGCGTTCCGCCGTTTCGCATTGACATTCTGACGGAAATCTCGGGTGTAAAATTCGAAGCGTGCTATAAAAAACGACTTGTCGCTGATCTCGATGGGATTCAGGTTGACGTCATCAGCCTCGAGCACCTGAAAAAAAATAAGCGCGCGTCCGGCCGTCACAAAGACTTGGATGACCTTGAGAATCTTCCATGAAGAATTGAGGATAGGCGCCCATGTATTACCTCTATGCCTCCAAGCCCGGCGTCGCTCGCAAGCTGGTCGCCACGTTTGATTCCGCAGCGCAGTTGGAGGCTTACGTCGGCTGGGCGACGCTTGCCAAGAATCCCAACGGCACGTCGAAATTCGAACA
>DATGKC010000267.1:0-4021 GCA_035294845.1 Planctomycetaceae bacterium
TGTGAAAGTTCAGCCCCCCCAAGTCACCCCCTCCGTAGCTGAACTCGCCCAAGTTCAGCCCCCGCAAGTCGCTCCCCCTGTAGCTGAACTTGCCAAAGTTCAGCGGCACGCAAACGACATTCTCAACTCCTATGACTTCTCTGACAGCCGAGACACACGAGACACATCCGACGAGCCCTCTCACATCGCCTCTTCGAAATCAGCGGCCTATAACCAGGTCGCGCACGTTGCGGCATTCGCTGATTCCCGGCGTGCGAACGTCGCATCCGAACCGGTGATGGCCCGCTTTCAATCCGCCGAGAGCGAAGAATCGACCGCCGAGCCAGCGGTTAAGCAGCACGAAGAAACGGAGCTGCCCAGCGCATCGACCCGCTTTCCGTCGGCGTTTCCCGAATACCGCCAAGGGACCGCGCCAGGCACAACCGGAGAAGAGGCGGATAGCAATCTGCCGTTATCGACTCGCTTCCCTTCGGCGTTTCCCGAATCGAAAGCCAGCGGACTCGAACCGGAAAAACCGACGTGGTACAGCATTCATGCCCAGGCGACGACGATCACGCAGAAGAACAACGATTTTCGCTCTCCCTACGCCGGGCCGCACAGCTTTCTCCCCGATGGTCCCCAGGCGACTTCGGGTACAGCGACTCTCTTCACGGCCGCGAAATTGTGGGAAGGGACCGAAGTGGTCTTCAATCCCGAGGTCGCTGGCGGCGCCGGCCTCAGCAATGTGCTCGGCATCGCTGGCTTTCCGAACGGCGAAATGACGAAGGTGGGGGCCGTTGAGCCGATTCCGTACCTCGCACGTCTCTACATCCGGCAAACGTGGGGCTTGGGGGGCGAGCAAGAGAAGATCGCCGAAGCCCAGAACACCGTGGCCGGCACGGTCGACATCGACCGTGTGGTGTTGGTCTTGGGGCGAATGGCCGCGCCCGACCTGTTCGACGACAATCGTTTCAGCGACGACCCGCGATCGCAGTTCATGAACTGGTCGCTCATGCTCAATGGAGCGTGGGATTATGCCGCCGACACGCGGGGTTACACTTACGGCGGCGGCATCACGCTCAATCGAAAAGAGTACGCGCTGCGGTATGCCGTGTTCGCCGTCCCTACGGCGGCCAACGGCTACAACTTCGATCCCAAAATCCTGTTGGCCAATGCCCACAATCTCGAATATCAGCGCAACTTCTCGTTCAACGAGCGTCCCGGCCACCTGCACCTATTGGCCTATCTCAACCGCGCGCACATGGGAAGTTATAGCGAATCCCTGGCACAAATGCCGGTCCATCCCGACATCACCGCCACCCGCGCCTACCGCAGCAAATACGGCTTCGGCGCGAGCCTCGACCTGGAGCTCACCGACAACCTGGGGGTCTTCAGCCGCCTCGGCTGGAACAACGGCCAAACCGAAAGCTTCATGTTCACCGAAATCGACCGCACGGCGTCATTGGGGCTGGCGTATCAGGGAACCCGGTGGGGCCGCAGAAACGACCAAGTGGGTCTGGCCGGCGTCATCAACGCCATCTCCGGCGTGCACGCCGCGTATCTGGCCGCCGGCGGCCTGGGCTTCCAGCTTGGCGACGGCGCGCTCAACTACGGGTATGAGGAAATCCTGGAGACCTACTACCGAATCGCGCTGCGGCCGGGCATGCACTTCACCGTCGATTTCCAGGGAATTGAAAACCCCGGATACAACCGCGACCGCGGACCAGTGGCCGTCGGATCGGCGAGATTCCATTTTGAGTTTTGAATGTGCGCTGGTCTCGACTGTGCCCACCCGATCTCAAACGTTGATGAGCTTGATGCCGTCATGCGCCGATTCGGCCCGCCCCTGCGTCGGCGTTCGCGCGACCCATATTGACTTTCGCCGATTGACGGCACAAAGGCCCGTTGGCGATCTCGCCGTTGCTCACCGGCTGACGCTGAACCTGTTGCGGACTGAGTCGACAAGGCTCGCGTTCAAAATTTATCGTCATACCGGCCAGAGCGAGTCCTGTTTTACCAGCGGGCTACGAGGGCTGTTTGACTCGTTTGGCGGAATGCGCGCGGACGAGCACCGAGACTCATCACGCGGAGCCTGATGACGACTATGGCGCGATTCGGCCTAATGCCCCAGGTCGCTGGTTCCGGCGGGGGGCTCGCGATGGCCGTAGAAGCTGTAGAGCACGGGCATCAAATAGCGCGTGATGAAGAGCGTGGTGACCATGCTGCCGACGACGACGATCGCCAGCGGCTTTTGGCTCTGGGCGCCGACCTTGACCGAAACGGCCGCCGGCAAGAGGCCGAAAATCGCCGTCAGGGCCGTCATCATCACGGGCCGCACTCGCTTCTCGGCCCCATCGAGAATGGCTTGGCGCAAGGGCAGTCCCTGGGCGCGCAACTGATTGAACGACGAGATGAGCAACAGGCCGTCCATGATGGCCACGCCGAAAATGGAGGTGAAGCCGACGGCCGCCGAGATGCTGAAATTGGTCCCCGTCAAGAACAGGGCCCAAACTCCACCCAGGCAAAGCTGGAGCACATTGAACAATACCGCCACCGTGTCCAGGAGCGACCGGAACGCGAGATACAGCAGCATGAAAATCAAAGCCAACGACAGGGGAATGATGAACTGCAATCGGCGTTCCCCCTCTTCCATCTGCTGGAACTCGCCGCTCCATTGCGTGCTGTATCCCTTGGGAATCAGTCCTTTTACTTTTTCTTTGGCCTCGGCGACGGCACTGGCCAGATCGCGGTCGCGGACCCCAAACTTGACCGCCGCCAGCCGATTTCCCATTTCGCGGGCGATCATCGACGCCCCGGAGCGCACGAATTCGCCTTTGGGATCGAGAGGCCCGTCACGGTCGGAGCCCAGAGGCGTGACGAGGTCTCGCAGCCTCTCGCGCGGCACGCTGATGCCTGTCAAAAGGGGAGTCGAGCTGAACAGACTGCCGGTGAGCGAGGGCTGCGCGCTGCTGAATCCGGTGGCGGCGACATCGGCCGACTGGCCGGAAAACGGGGTCGAAGTCATGCCGGCGGTCGACGATTGCGAGACGCGGTGATCGGTCACGTCGACGGGAATGTCGAGAATGACCGATTCGTCGTTTCTGAGCCGCTTGGGCCAACGAATCGTTATGTCGAATGTCTTTTCGCCTTCGATCATCTGCGAGATCATCTTGCCGCCGATGGCCGACTGGATCACATTATGCGCATCGGCGACGCTGACGTTCCACAGCGCGCACTTTTTGCGGTCGATGGGAAGCTCGAGGTTGGTTTGGCCCATGATGCGATAGAGGCCCACATCTTTGATGCCGCGCACGTTGCGCACGGCCTCGACGACGAGCTTGCCCAGCCGCTCGAGCTCGACATTATCGGGACCGATGATCTTGACCGAGTTCTCTCCCTGGACGCCCGACATGACTTCCAGCACGTTGTCGCGAATAATCTGCGAGAAATTCCAGTTGACGCCGGGAAAGGCCTCGCTCAGCTCGTGGTTTATTTCGTGTATGAGCTCGGGCTTGGTGCGCCGGCGCGTCGCGGAAATCCATTTTCGCCAACCAGTCTGAGGGACGACCTCGGGCCATATTTCTTGAGGCTTGAGCGGCACGAAGAATTCGGCGCTGTAAAAGCCGATGGGATCGGTCCCCGCCTCCGGCCGGCCCAATTGACTGTAGACCACTTCGACCTCGGGGTATCGGCGGAAAATGGCCCGCGCCAGCCGCGACCTCTCGGCGTTCTGGTCGAGCGAGACGTTCACCGGAAAGATGCCGCGGGCGAAAATGTGCCCCTCTTCGAGCGGCGGGATGAATTCCCGGCCCAAGCGGGGGAGCGCGGCGATCGTGCCCAGCACCATCAGACTGAACACGCCCATCACAAGCCAGCGGTGATTGAGGCAGAACCTCAGGTTCCTGAGGTAACCCCGCTTCATGAACCGCACCAGGATATTGTCGGGCCGCGGCTTCATGTTTTTGAATAACAATAGGCACAGCACGGGAGCGATCGTCATCGCCAATAGCAGCGCGCCCCCCAGGGCAAATGCGTACGTCTC
>DATGKC010000268.1:0-11143 GCA_035294845.1 Planctomycetaceae bacterium
CGAGGCCGTCGAGAATCGGGCCTGGGGCATTTCCATCGACAGCGTAACCATCGCCGGCGTGGTGCCCCCTGTCGAGGTCAAGGCTGCGTTCCTCGACGTTTCGAACGCGCGTGCCGAACGCGATCGACTCATCAACCAAGAACAGTCGCGCGGCGAAAAGCTGCTGGCCGCGACGCGGGGAGCCGTGCAGCAGACGATCGACCGGGCCGAAGCCCGGCGCCTGGCACAAATCGAGTCGGCCAAGGGTGCGGCCGATCGTTTTCTGCGAGTCATCGCCCAAATTCGGCGCGAAGCCGACTCGAACGGCCGCTCCCACGAGGATGTCCGCCGCGCCACGATGCGGCGACAGTTCGCCGCCGCACTGGAAGAATTGCTTCCCAAATTGTCGGGCCAGGTGCTGCTCGATGCGACCAAGCCCGTCGATCTCACGATCTTTCCCGCGCAAGACCAACCGGCGGGGAGCTCGCAAAAGTCGAATCGCTGACGAGCGGGCAATTTGCGTGTCGCGGCTGCGTTGGTCGGAAGGCCGCGCTGGCTGTTTATCGCTGTTGCAACAGCCGCAAAAACGCCTTAAGGAAGGGCGTATTGTCGTGCCAGGTGCGGGCCGTCACGAGGTTGCCATCCACGACGCACGGCTGATCGCGATAGGCGGCTCCGGCTGTCGTCGCGTCGAGAGCGCACTTGGCGACGGTCGTCACCTTCCGGCCGCGGAGGCAATCGGCGGCGGCGACAATCTCGATGCCGTGGCAGACCGAGGCAACCGGTTTATCCATCTTGAAGAAATGCCGAGTTATTTCCAGCAGCTCTCGGTCATATCGCAGATATTCCGGGGCGCGCCCTCCCGACAGGAACAGGCCCGCATATTCCCGCGCGGCCACGTCGCGAAACGCGATGTCGGCCTGCAAGTGATATCCGGCCGTCTCGCGGGTAATGTCCCACCCCGGCGGCTTTTCGTGAAGCACCATATGGTACATCCGCTTCTCGGGCGCGGCGACGACCACCTCGAACCCGTCCTCCGGCAGCCGGAAAAACGGATACATCGTGTCGAGAACTTCGGTCGCATCGCCGATGACGAGCAGTACGCGAGGCATGGCGGTTTGAGCGGGCTGCTCTATTTCAGAATCAATCGAAACGGCATCACGGCGAGCACGCGGTCTCGCGACAACGCTTGCAACACGTGCAGGATTTGCAGGTTTTGCTCGAGCTCGGGAGAAATGCCGCGCAGAAGCTGCCGCAAGGATGAAGTGCCCAACCGTGCGTCGGCATTCGGGTCGAGAGATCCGAACAACGATTCGAGCGGGCTCGTCGCCTTGGGAAGCACGAGTTTTTCGAGCTTCTCGTCGGGGCCGACGCCGGCTTGCTTCTTGGCATAGGCGATCGCGTCATCGAGCGAGCCCAGCTCGTCGACCAGGCCGATCTTGACGGCGGCCGAACCGGTGTAGACGCGTCCGCGAGCTAGCTTTTCCAGCTTGTCCTTTTCCATTTTCCGGCCTTGCGCGGCCTTGGTGGTGAACTGATCGTAAATGTCGTTTAAGAGCCGCTGCATCGACTCGCGTTCGTTATCTGAAAAGCCGGTCGTGCTGCTATTGACGCCGCTGTTCTTCCCGCGGCTGATGACGTCGGTCGTGATTCCGATTTTGCCATAGAGCCCGTTGAGCGCGAATTTGCCCCCGACCACGCCGATCGAGCCGGTGATCGTGCCGGGGTCGGCAAAGATGCGGTCGGCTCCCATGGCGATGTAATACCCGCCCGAACCTGCCACGTCTCCCATGCTGACGACGAACGGCTTCTTGACGAGCTCCAGCTCGTGCCACATGAGGTCGCTGGCCAGGGCGCTGCCGCCGGGGCTATCGACGCGCAGCACGATGGCTTTCACCGTGGCGTCCTTGTTCGCCTCGCGGATGGCTTTAATCATCGTGTCGGAACCCATCACCGATTCGCCGGTCAAAAAATCGGATTGACTCTTGCCGGTCATGATGAGGCCGTTGGCATAGATGATGGCGAGCTTGGGGTTCGATGACTTGCGCTTGGGCTGCTCGATGCCCATCAACATTTCCATCATCTTCATCATGCCCGGAAGTCCGCTGAAATCGGTGTCGGTCTTCTTTTTTCCATATTTCTTCACGAGCTTGAAAGTCTTTCCGTCGGCCTTCTTCTCAAGCGCCGCGTCGAGATCGTCTTCGTAGCCCAGGCGGTCGATGAGGCCCAGATCTTTGGCTTGACGCGCCGTGAGCGGACCCGCGTCGATCGCGGCTGTCACCTTTTCCCGCGCCAGCTTGCGCGAGGCCGCGATCGTGTCGACCAATTGGCTGTAGCGGTCGTCAAGAATCTCCTCCATCTCTTTGCGGAACTCGGGACTCATCTCGGTGCGGCTATACGGCTCGGCGGCCGATTTGTATTCCCCCACGCGCAGCATGTCGGCCTTTACGCCTACGAGGTCGAACAATTTTTTGTAAAACGTGACTTCAGCGCGGATGCCGACGAGCATGAGCGTGCCCGGTTCGGGCATGACGATTTCATCGCAGGCGCTGGCCAGCAGGTAGTCCATGTTCGACGCTCCGTCCAGCCAGGCGTGCACTTTCTTGCCTTTGGCCTGCACGCGGGCGATCGCCTTGCGGAAGGCGTTCATTTTGGCCGAGCCGATGGTGGGGCTGTTGATCTTCAGCACGACGCCGTCGATTTTTTCGTCGTCGGCCGCCTTCGTGAGCCTGCCAATCGCCGCGTCGAGCGTTTCGGTCATCTCGCCGAAGATTCCAGGGAGGTGCGCCCCCTCGGGATAGTGTCCTTTGAGTTCGATTTCGGCGAAGGTCGACTTGCCGGACGATTGAGAGTCGGCATCCCGATGCTTGTCATCGGCCCGAAGCGCGGTCAGCGAAAAACCCAGCACGATTGCGGGAAGCGAACATACGACCAGAAAGCGACGCATAAAGAATCTCCGTTCGAAGGGCAGAATGTCCAAGTCTGTTGTAACAGACGCACGCATGGCGGAGCAATTGCGGCCTGCGCGATTTTTCCCCCAGAAGGGAACACCAGCGACGCCCGGCGCGCCGCCAGCGCTGCTCGCGGCGAATCGGAATTGCTTCGCCGGCGCTTTCGATTCGCGTCATCTCGGCCGAGATCGGGCTTAAGGGCGCTTGAACGACGCGCACAGGGCGCTACCGGCCAGCAGGATTCCACCAAATCCCATGCCGGCCAATTGATACCGGCCCGGCGCCGTCGCCGCATACACCTCGGGGGGCGGATCCGGCTGATAAACCGGCGGATTAGGATTCGTGTAGCGAATCGGTCGATGCCCATCGCAAGCGAAGACGGCCGACGCGGCTCCCATCAAGAACATGACTGTTGCTGCCAAGAGTGACTTGCGCATATCACTTACCCTCCTTCAGACGGACCACAGGTGAAGCGACTTCGTCACGAGAAGTTCGATCGCGCGAACGGCGATCGGATTCGACTCCTGAGATTAATGGCAGCCCTGAGTTTACTCCTCGCGCATTCCGACTGCAACAAAAATCGCGGATTATGCCCCCGGCTGCGACCGCCAGTTCCAGTCCCCGCACCCCGAAAGAAACGTCGCTCGCAGCCGCCGAAATTTTCGGTTTTGGCAGAAAAATCGGGTTGTAGGGCTTTTGTCGCCCGATTATCTCCGAGAATGCGTGAAACAATGCGGAGCGCTCCAGAACGGTTCACCGCCTTGGTCGGCAAAATCCGAAAATTGCTAATGTCGATCCGCGGCCTTAAATCCTTGCAGTCATCCTTACGAGGCGAATCCAATGCCCGTTCCATCGTTGAAAAAGCTGGCAATATTGGCGTGCATCGCCTCTTTCAGCCACTTGGCCGCGGCGGCGCCCGTCGCGGCAGACGGACAGCCGGCATACCCCATCATTCACGGATCGGACGGCTACTGTGACGTCCCCCGGCCCAGCTTTGGAGAATCGGTGTGCCGCAAGTTCAGGCTGCACGGAATCTACGCCTTCCGCGCGTGCCGATCGCGCTATGTCATGTTGCCTTATCCGCCGGCCGACCTGGCGCCGTACATGTGCCCGGCTCCGGTCGCTCGCGGCTATGGCTCGCCGATTTATCCGGCGCCGCGACCGTTTTCGGGCTATCCGGTAAACTACGGGTTTGGACCAGCAGCGGCCTACGCAGCGCCAGCCACATTTTACGGGCGCTAAGCCGAGTCGCCGGCGTCGTTATTTAACGGCCAGCTCATGTTCTCGCGGATGGCAAGTCGCCTCGACAGTTACCTGCCGGGCCGGCTGGCGCGTTGGCGCCGCCTGGCCGGCCAGGTCGTCGCGCGCTCCGACGCGCTGAGCGGTCTCTCCGCCGATGAGCTGCTCAAGCGCGGGCTTGAGCTGCGCTGGCAGGCCAGGTCGGGCATCGATCTGCGCCGCCTGATGCTCGAGGCGTTCGCGCTCATTCGCGAGTCGTCGCGCAGGACGATCGGCATGGCTCATTACCCTGTGCAAGTGATGGGGGCCATTGCCATCTTCGAGGGGGGACTTGCCGAAATGCAGACCGGCGAAGGGAAGACCCTGACGGCCGTGATGCCCACCTTTCTGCGCGCGCTTCCCGGCCGCGGCTGCCATGTCGTCACCGTCAACGATTACCTGGCGCAGCGCGACGCCGACTGGATGCGGCCGGCCTATGAGCTTGTGGGATTATCGGTGGGCTGCATTCAGACCCCCCAGTCGACCGACGAGCGCCGGTGCGAATATTCCCGCGACATCACTTATGGCACCGCGAAGGAGCTCGGGTTCGACTTTCTGCGGGATCGGCTGCGGCTGGATTCGGCGAAAGTCGGAATAGAAGATGAGCTCCCCGTGCAGCGAGAGCACTACTTCGCTCTGGTCGACGAGGCCGACAGCGTGCTCATCGACGATGCCCGAACGCCTCTCATTATTTCGATGACCGAACCGAACCGCCCGGCGATGGTCGAGCTTTACCGCTGGTGCGCCGTCTTCGCCCCCACGCTCACGCTGCCCAATGACTTCGAATACGACCCGCACAAGCGGGAGGCGGTTTTGACCGAAGTCGGGTGCCGGCACGTTTTGCTGGCGCGCAAGCCGCCTGTCGTGGCGGCCATCGAGCCCGAACAACTCTATCGCCAGGTCGAACGCGCCCTGACGGCGCAATACGGGTTCATCCGCGATCGCGACTACGTGATCCACGATGACGAGGTGATCATCGTCGACGAATCGACCGGCCGCATGACGGAAGGCCGAAAATGGCAGCAGGGCTTGCACCAGGCGATCGAGGCCAAAGAGAACATCGTGATCACGCCCCGCACGCTGGCGGCGGCCCAAGTCACCGTGCAGCGGTTCTTCAGGCAATACGCCCACGTGGGCGGCATGACGGGAACGGCCGTGGCCGTGCGCCGCGAGATGCGCCGCACCTATCGCATGCTGGTGACCGCGATTCCCACGCACCGTCCCACGATTCGCACGAGGCTGCCGTCCCGAGTCTTCGCCACCTGGGACGCCAAAGCGGCGGCCATCGCCGACGAGATCGAGACGATGTTGTCTCACGGGCGCTCGGTGCTGGTGGGAACCCCATCGATCGAAGCGTCCGAACGATTGAGCCGCACGCTCACCGAACGCGCCCTCGTCCACCAGGTGCTCAATGCCCGGTTTTTGAAGGAAGAAGCGGCGATCGTTTCCCAGGCCGGACGGACGGGGCACGTGACGATTGCGACGAACATGGCCGGCCGAGGCACCGACATCATTTTGGACGATGATGTCCGCCGCCAAGGCGGCTTGCACGTCGTCGCCACTGAGATTCACAGCTCGGCCCGCATCGACCGCCAACTCGTGGGGCGCTGCGCGAGGCAGGGAGACCCTGGGTCGTATCGGTTCTTTCTGTCATTGGAAGACGAGCTGCTGCGGTGTCTCGCGCCTGCCAAGCTCGGGCAAATTCGAGCGCGGGCGGCGTCACTGGGGCGCAGCGAACTTCCGGACGAGTTCCTGGCGATCTTTTACCGGGCGCAAAGACTGCTCGAGCGCTTGCATATTCGGCATCGCAAGCTGCTCCTCAAATTCGAAGATCAGAGGTTTCGCAGCCACCGCCAGATGGGGCTCGACCCGTTCCTGGAGCTGATCGAAGAGCAGTAGGCGCCCCGAACGCCTCAAAACCAGAAACGCTTGCGCACGAACTCGACGACGTCGCCGAACAGCACGTATCCCAGGCTTTTGGGCCCGCAGTCGATCTTGGCGATCACCTCGGCGCCAATCCGCGGGGCAGGAGGCGTCGGTTCGGCGAGAGAGGCGAACAAGGGCACGACGGCGCCTTCGGTTTCGGAAACGACCGAGCGGGTCGACACGGAATCGAGCGATCCGTCGTAGGTCGATTCGGTCGCGGTGGCAAGCACGTAGCGAACAGGGAGCCGCGCCTCGTGAAGGTTGCCCTGGGCGCGCAAAATGTGCCCCAAACGATTCTCGGGAACGTCCAGCTCGAGTCTCCACGAACCGGCCGGATCCATGACTTCCAGCAACAGCTCGCCCCTTTTCACCGGCCGCTCGCGGAGCAGCTCTTCAATGCGAAAGGTCGCCACGACGCCTGCGATTGGAGCGCGGATCGACATGGCCTCGACCTGGCGATTCAAGCTTTCGACCTGCTGGCGGGCGCCGTCGATCTCGATTTGCAGTTGCACGAACTTCCCGCGGAGCTCGATTTCGGTCGAGGGTTTCTGGGCCGTCTCGGTTTCGCTCAATTGAGCCCTGATGGCTGAAGCCTGCTTCTGCTTTTCCAGCAGCATGTTCCGCTGGGCCAGCAACTTGGCCTCGAGCTCTTCGTTTTTCAGCCTGATCAAAAGGTCGCCCGGGCCCACTTGCTGACCGCTGCGAACGAGCAGCGCGAACACCTCGCCGTCCCACGGCGCAAAAATGCCGCGGCGTTCGACCGGCATCAGCCGCCCTTTGCCCACCACGCGATAATTCCAAGGCACCAGAACAAGGCCCAAAACGACTGCGGCCGCCAGCGCCAGACCAGCCCCCACCTGCGCCAAGCGCCGCCCTTTCAATTTGTCTCTCCAGTTCCCGAAAAACTCCCAGAGCGACAGCAAAAAAATTCTCTCGTGGGACTGTGCATTGCGAAGCGCCAGACCCACGTGCGCCCCGACTCGCTCCAGCCGCTCTTCCAGGTCGGCCGGCAGCGGCGTTTCGGAGATCTGCTCGACGATCAGCGCACCCACCGGCTGCGGCTTGGGAGCGGGCCTGGTTTCGGCCTCGGCAGTGCTCGCCTCGCGATGCAGAGGGCCGGCCAAGGGCAATACGACGATCGCCCGCGAGCGGCTCTCGTGAAGATAGTCGGCCAGCAGCGTCTCAAAGTGAGGCGGGAGGTTTCGCGTGTCGCCGGTGAAAACGAATTTCTCTCCGGTATTGACGACCTGCTCGGCCAGTCGGGACAACAGACGAACGACGTTCGAGCGCGCATTGACCGACTGTTGGCCCGTCACCGCCAGGATCTTGACGCGCGGCCCATGTTTCTCGGCAACCGTCACCCGGTCGATGCCGAGCAGCCGGCGGGATTCGTTGGCCGCGATGACGGCCACCTCGAGAGCGCTTAAACTCTCGTGAACGGCCAGGCTCCATTGATCGGCTGCCGGCGTCTGGCCTGCGGGAGTTTTTTGGCCGCGTTGCGCGGTGCGCTGCTGCCAGTATCGCGTCGCCAGACCGCACACCTGTTCGACTAATCGCAACCGTTGCGGGCGCTCTTGTTCGGGCGCGCGGGGAGCTTCGAACAGGTGCAATAGGCCGGCCACGTCGGTTTCGCGCTGCAATCCTCCCAGCAGGGCCGACCGCTTGCGTATGCCGTCGCGAAGAGTTGCCTGCTCGGCGTCGTGAGCCATGACGCCCCCGCGGCGAAGCACTTCGGCGAAGGGCTGCTCGAATGCCGATCGCAACGAGGCGTCTTCCAGAAATCCGGTGGCTCGCAGGCCGACCTCGCATTGCAGCACCAGCCGGCGCTCTTGATCGTACATCCACACGACGCCGGCTTCGGCCCCCACCGCCAGAACGGCGCGTTTCAGCAGCTCTTGCAAAAACACCGGTTCCGGCAGCGGCGAAGCGGCCAGATCGGCAATTTCGGCCAGAAGCTGTCCGGCCGCCTGAGCGGCTGCCGGTGGGCCCTCCGGGCCCGCGGGACGAGGAGGATTCATCAGATCACAGCCGGAAATGAAAAGTGTGACGGAGCCAGCGCCAGGTCCATTGCCAGGCCGAGCGATGCCCGACCGAAAAACGCGAGCGGCCGCGCATTCCGGCTCGCAACAGCCCCGATTCTTCGTCGAGCAGCACCGTCGCTTCGTAGGCAATGCTGGTCAATCGCTCGCGCCCTTGGCGGTCGGTGACGGTGGGCAGCTCGCCCCCCGACTTATTCGAAAGCGTACCCGGGGCGTATTCGATGTGGCGTTCGGCGATCTGACTGACAGTGCCTTCGTAAACTTCCGAGGGCAGATGCTCGAATTTGATGTCGACGTCCTGACCCGTGTTCACGTCGCCGCGATCGGCCTGGTCGACCAGCAGCACCGCTTGAAAGCGGCTGTCGGGCGCGAGGCTCAAGACGTGCGTGCGGGGTTCGAGCAGGCAGCCGAGATTCTGTTCGTCGAGAGGCGTGCCGTACCAGGCATGCAGCTCGAAGCCCTCGGGGGCCGTTTTCGGCTCTGCCTGGCGGGCTACGGCGACGACCGTGCCGTCGGACGGCGCATGGACCGAGAGCTCTTCGATTTGACGCTGAAAATCGGCCAATTGAGACTCGAGCGACTGCAATTGCTCCCGCGCGACGGCGAGCCGCCCTGCGTCATCCGAGGCGCGCTGCTTTTCGACTTCGACCTGTTGAGTCCGGTATTGAATCTCCAGCTCGCGGTACTGGCGTTCCTTTTCCGGATCGCTCAATTGCAACAGCAGGTCTCCCTTCGAGACATGCATCCCGGGATGCACGCGCACTTCGGCGAGCGTGCCGGCGACGGTGGTATAAACATGGGCAACCTGGTGCGGCTCGATCAAAAACGGCGCCTCCACGTGCAGCGGCAGCGGAATCATCAGCGCCACGACGACGGCGCCGGCCGCCGCCAACGCCGAAAGCCCGATTCGCCGGCGACTCAATGGTTTGCTCCGCGGGGCTCTGATGATGCGCGCAACGATAACGACCAGATTGCTGACGATTCCGACGATGGAGCCCACGGCGAGCGCGGCGCCGATGCTCTGCAGCTCGTAAGGCTTGAGAACAGTATACAGAAACAGGGTAATTCCAAACAGCACGACCCAGCGATAGACCGTCGAGGCGATGGCATAGGCCACCAGCCAGCCCCGGCCGCGCTGCGGCATAAACGCCTCTTCGCGCGTTTCGATTCCCAGGCAGGTCCGGGCGAATGCGTTTCGCAAGAGATTGCGGGACTTTTCAGCCAGATTGGGGATTTCCAGAAAATCGCTGAGCATGTAGTAACCGTCGTAGCGCATGAGCGGATTGGCGTTAAACACGACGGTCGAAATCGTCGAGACGAAGAACACGTTCAAGCACAGGTGATGCACGAGCCCCGGGCTCGTGAACCACCACAAAAAAAGCGCCGCCGACGAGAGCACCGACTCGACCCACATGCCGGCCGCGCCGATCGCGATCCGCTGCCATTTATTTTTCAAAAGCCACGAGTCACTGACATCGCAATAAAGCGTCGGGCTGAAAACCAGAAAGATAAGGCCGATTTCATGACATTCACCTCCGAAATGGCGGCACGAAAGCGCGTGCCACAGCTCGTGGATGACTTTCGTGGCGCCCAGCGTGAGATACAGAAAGATCAGGTTGGGCCATCCGAAGAACTGCTGAAATTCCGGGAGGTTCTGGCGGAATGCATCGAACTGAGTCGCCAAGAGCATGTAAGCCGAAACGATCAGCGCCGCTTGCAGCGCCATTCCCCAGGGACGGAATGCCGGGCGAACGAGCGGGTAGAGCCGCGCCAGCGTCCATTCGGGGTCCCAGCCCGGCAGCCGCAAATACAAGATGTTCTGAATCAGCGCCAGCCAGCGCTTGCCGCGGGCCTCGCGCCGGCGCTCGAGCATGACTCGTCCTTGACCGGGCCGATCGCTGTACACGATGCCTTTGGCGTGCAGATCGACGACGACGCCCTGCAAGTCGGCGAGCGTGGCCCGCACGTAAGGAAAATCGAGCAGAAGCTGCGTCCGCAAATCATCCAGGCTGCGCGTTCCATCGAGCAGCTCGAGCACGCGGTAGTGTTCGGGGTCGAGGCGGTAATACTTGAGGCTGATGGGGTCTTTGACGACGTAGTACGTCCCGCGCTGATATTCGATGTGCTCGACGATCAAGTCGGCCCGCCGACGGAGGGGCACGGGACGCTTCGTCGACGCCACCAAATTCGTAGGCGCGATGCTCAAGGGATTCAGTCGTTCGCCGGCGGCAGAATCGTCATCGACGGGGTGAGTCCCGCGCGCAGCATGTTCTCGAGGTTTTCGACTTCGGCCCAAACACGAACCGTGTGCTCGACCGGCCGCGATTTGACGTCGACGAACACGATCTTGCCGGGATACGAGATCTTCGCCCCTTCGGCGCTCGTGTCGGGCGACTCCAACCGCACGCTGACTTTCGATCCCGGCCGCACCGCTCCCAAATCGCTCACCGCCACGTAGCCTTCCACACGAACGCGCTTCGTGCTGACCAGCTCAATGACGCTGTCGCCGGGCCGCACCGATGCTCCCTTCGAAAAATGCACTCGTGTCACGAAGCCGTCGAAAGGCGCCTCGATCTTGTAGGTTTCGAGCTGCACGGCGGCTTCATCGCGCTTGAGCAGGTGCACGGCGCGGGTATGCGTCGCCTTTTCGATCTCCAGCACCGTCTTGTCGGCGGCCAGGCGCGCCCGCCGGACTTCAACGTCGGGGACGGTGCCCGGGAAGCGCCGGTTGGCCTCCATGATCTTATCGTACTCGGCTTGGGCCACTTCGCTGGCTTTCTGCGCGAAGCGAATATCGACGTCGCTGGAGGCTTCCTGTTCGGCGACCGCCAGTGCGGCCCTTGCCACGTCATCTTTGAGCATCGCCACGAGCTGGCCCTCGTGCACCTGGTCGCCCTCGCGAATCGGCAGCAAGCTCAAAATGCCCGCGCGCTCGAACGACAGCACCACTTCATCGAGCAGTTTGACAAC
>DATGKC010000269.1:0-5039 GCA_035294845.1 Planctomycetaceae bacterium
CCTGATCGAGATCGAAGATGACCGACGAGCGCGAGCCGAGGGGCGCCCAGACTTCGACGCGCCCTTTGCGCCCTTCGCAGATTTTGTGCCCGGCGTCGCGGCCCGAACAATCGAGCGGGAACCAAGGGGTTGCCGTTTTGCCGCTATGGCGCGGCTCAACGCCGACGATGAATTCGGCATCGCGAAACTTTTTTCCCCCTTCGTTCAAGAACAGCGAATTCACCTGGTAGCGGAAGGTCAAGTTCATGGACGAAGTGATAAACGCATCCTGAAAGCCGTCGGCGTTGAAATCGCCCACGCTGAGTCCCCACGGCCAGTAATTCTCGGCGTTGATCCGGTCGGAGACCTCGACGAATTTCCCGCCCCCCTGATTTTCGTAGAAGGCGTTTCCGAAAACGTTCATTTCAGGATTCGGGCTCAACAGGAAGCTTTCAGGCATCGACCCGGCCGACGCCTTCAGCTTTTCTTGCGGACCGCTGGGCCAATTATTCCACATATCGGCGTGCATGTTGGTGATGAATAGGTCCATGCGGCCGTCGTTGTTGTAATCGAACGACTTGATTCCCATTGCGCCCCAGGGGGTGTGAGAAAAAACATCGCGGCTCTTGCGCTCGAACCGTTTGCCGCCGACATTTTCGTAGTAATCGTCGTTCCCCTGCATGTTCAACACATAGAGGTCGATCCAGCCGTCTTCATTCGCGTCGAGCGGCGTCGCATCGCCCGACCAACCGGTGTGTACGAGCCCCGTTTCCTCCGACACGTCTCGAAAGCGATTGGCCCCCTCGTTGCGATAGAGAATGCTGCGCTCCGACCGCTCGGGAAACAGGTGCCCCGCGATGGCATCCTTTAGCCCAATGTAATACGGATACTTTCGGCTTTCCGGATCGCCGTTATAGCCGATTTCATCAGACGTGAAGACACCCACATTCGAAACAAACAAATCCAGCCTGCCGTCTCGGTCATAATCGAAAAAGTCGGCGCTCGACGAGTGGCCGACATAGCCCAGCCCCGATGGCTCGGTCATGTCGCGGAAATTGCCGTGGCCGTCGTTCTCGAAGAAGGCGTTTCCATGCCGCGTGGTCGTCACGAACAGGTCCGGATCGCCGTCGTTGTCGGTGTCGGCGAACGAAGCAGTCACCGAGACGCGCCCCGCGAGAGCCACCCCGGCCTTGTCGGTGATATTCTCGAAGCGGCCTTGGCCCAGGTTGCGCCACAGCTCGTTGCCGCCGACTTGGTTCACGAAGTACAAGTCATAAAGGCCGTCTCCATCGACGTCGGCCACAACAATTCCGTTGCCGTGATCGTAATGGTTGAGCTTGAAGTCGCGTGCCGAATCAGCCACCACTCGGCTGACGAATCGAATCCCACTGTGTTCGATCTCGTCCACAAACGTAAAGTCGTGGAAGGCGTCGATTTCTCCCGCGGTCGCGAGCTGCGCGGCTCGGCGCGGCTCAAGCCACGGCGGATCGAACGCCTCGGCCGGCTGGCCCACGTACACCAGCTCTTTGCCGTCCGGGGTCGATTCTGAGAGAACTGCGCGCAGGTCGGCACGCAGCTTGAGGAATTCATCGTCGGCCATGGCGTCGTACAGGCCGCGGACCCGCATTTGCGAATCGACCAGAATCAGCCGCGCGCTGTGCGTGATGGGGCTCGACGCATCGGCGGCGCTTTCGGCGGCAGGCAGCTTGAAGCCTTTCTTGCTGATTTCGAACAGCTCCTGGCGCGAACCGGTCAGGAACTTCCAGTTCGTCTCTTCGGCGTGGTGCTCGCCGGCGTATTCCTTGAGCCGCGAAACCGTGTCGCGATCGGGATCGACGGTAATGCTCACGATCCGCAGGCGATTCCAATCGGGCCAGCCGCGCGCGTGCTTTTGCAGCTCTTCGAGTCGGGCGGTTTGCCGCGGACAGGTCGCCATGCAATGGGTGAACATGAAATTGGCGACCCACACGCGGCCGGCCAGGTCGTTCGTCCCGAATTGCGCGCCGGACTGATCGGTGAGATTGAACTTCGGGGCGTCGAACAAAACGGGCGGCGCTTTGAAATTCGATTTCTCCCCGGTCGCTTCAGCATTCTGGCTGTCGGTGCCGCTGCGCGCCGCGGTTTCCAGTTCCGCCGAGCCGGGTTTTTTTAGCCCGGGATTGGGATCGGGTTTGCACGAGACCGGCGCTAACACCAGCAGCAAAGCAATACCGCGCATGGTCTGCCACACAAGCGTGCGGCGCGGTGAGTACCGATTGATTGCGAGAATCATGACGCGCTGAGTGACGAAAACGAATGATAAAGCAGAAAGGAGACCGTTCAGATCACGGCAAGATTTAATGGTTTAGCCAGGCCAGAAACCGTTCTCGAGGCTCGACGACGAGCTGGCCTTGCATTTCGGGGTGAGGCGCCCCGCACAATTGATCGCCAAGCAGCGCAAATTGTCCTGCGCTCTCAGGGCAAAACTCGATTCGAAATTCGCGATTCGGAACGGCGATTTCTTTCAAGCCGAATTGAGGGAGCGCCAACGCATAGACATAGTCCGCGCTTTTGAGCACGAAAATGACCTTCGCGCCTAAAGGAACATGCACGTTCTTGATCGTCCGCGGTTTGCCGGCTGCCGGCGATCGGCCGTCGGCGCCTGCGTATCGCACCTGCCACCGCTCGTTCATCCCGGTGATCTCGATTTGATAAGGTTCACAGACCTGCGAGACAACGGCAGCCCCTTCGATCGGATCTCGGGATGAAGCCGCGGCGCGCGGTTCAGCGCCCGATGGCGCATTCCGCGAGCATCCCGCGATGCATAGGCCGAAGGCTATCCAGACCGCCAGGCGAGTGGCGCAAATGCAGTTCGTCGAATCGTTCTGATTCATCGGTTTCCAATCGCTCTTCAGAAGCCGCGCGGCGATCGAACAACCCGAGGTGTCGCGGCTGCAAACCCGCTCAAAAGGCAGGTCAGACACCATTATATTCCGCAGTTCGGGCGAATCCTAGCCCGCGTTTTCCGGGATTTAAGAGGGATCAAGAACGGCGGATTCCCGGCGCCGCCTTCGTCCGGCAGGTCGGGCGCCATCTTTTGCCGGCCGGCGCGCGTCTGGTTTTGGCGTCTGGTGCGATCAACCGGTTTTCATCGCGGCGGCAAGAATTCGCGAAGTGCTGGGGCGCATAATTCTGGGGTCGACCAGATCGCCGCGAACCAGCGTCGCCCGGACTTCTTTTCCGGAGATCGAGATCGGCTTTTCCTCTTTGTGGTTTTCGGTGAGATCGACTCGCCCCAGCGATTCGTAGTAGGCGGCAAAGCCCACTTTGAGGGGCTTGATCGCCAGGTCGCCGGCCAGTTTGCCGAAGATTTCCTGGGCGTCGAAGTCGCCCCATATCGGCGTGCCGTCTTTATAGGGCGCGTCAGCGTGTTTGCGGCCGATCACGATGTCGGTGAAGCCGTTGTTTTGGCGGTAAATGGCATGCATTACCGCTTCCTTCGGCCCCCCGTAGAACATCTTGATGTCGAGCCCCAGCAGGATGACGCGGTCGGGGACGCTCTCGCCGCGCGGCTTCCAGAGGCTGGCATCGCTGTCGCCGTCGCCCAGTGCCTTGTCGGTGATCAGCGCCTCATACGTCTTCATGCGAATTTCGGCGTTGACGTCGTCCCCCTTGGTTTCGCCGATCAGGGGATTAAGGCAGGCGCCGGCGTTGTGCCCGTCCTTGAGCAGTTTTTCGAGTCCGTAGACGAGCGCGTACTCGTGAGCCCGGTGCAGAGGGTTGCGCGTCTGGAAGGCCACGACGCGGTTCCAGCCTTTCGCGGCCAGGCGCGCGCGCACCTCGCGGGGAGTGAGCACGTGCTTGCCGAAGCTGGCATTTTTCGCCTGCGGGAGCGCGCGGATTTCGCCGCCGACAAGATGCGTCTTTTCGGCGTCATTGACGAGCACCATATCAGCGCCCGGGTGATCGGTGCGCTCGGTGAGATAGACGCTTTTGATGTATTTGGACTTGTCCCACGGAAAGATGTCGCTGATTTCCAGCGTCGCGACGATCTCGCCGGCCGGATTCGTCAGCGCGACTTGCTGCCTCGCCTTGAGCGATTTGGCCTGATCGCCTGTGACCGGCAGCGCCAGAGGGATCGTCCAGGCATATTTTCTGCCGCCTCGCTCGATAAAAGCGCGTTCCAGGACCTGATTGTATTCGCCCGCGCTCATGGGGCCGGTGAGTGGGCTTAGCGTTCCGTCGGCCCAGCGGTAAACGGTCGACAAATCAGCCGCCGACACGGGAACTTTCGTCAACTGGGCCGCGGCTGCAAGAAACGCAGCGCGCTCTTCGGCGCGAACGGTGCGGCAAACCGGTTCAGACAACCCGCCATGCGGCGGTACGAGATCGGCCATAATGGTGCGTGCTCCTCGTTACACAATCGTTCAAATATAGTACATGTTGGCGTTCTGCTCTCTGGCCAGCTCGGCCAGATGTGCAAAGTCGATTTGCTGAAGCTGTTCTTGCTCGATGCGGTTGGCTTCGTGCCAGACGTCGCGCAGAACGTGCCACCCGGCAGTCGCTTGCGTGGCGTGCTCGGCCTGCTTCGTTGCCGTCGGTCCTTCCACGGTCTGGATGACATCCCAGAGCGAGATTTCGCGCGGCTCGACGGACAGGCGATATCCCCCCGCGGCGCCGCGCAGGCTGGTGACGTAACCGGCCCCCTTGAGCTGCAAAAGGATTTGCACCAAAAACCGCTCGGGAATCCCGTTTGGTCCTGCGATTTCGACCAACCGCGCCGGTTCGGGCTGGTCATGACGAAGCGCGAGCTCAAGCATCGCCAAACAGGCATATTCCGCTTTAGCCGAGAGCTTCATCAGTCAAAGACTCTGGAATTTCTTCACAGATTAATCCGGAAGCGAAACGTAGGTAAATCGGTCGGAAAAGTCAAGAAGGCCACGCCGCTTTGAGCCTCCGCCATTAATCATCTATGATTGTCGAGGTATGTGCACGCTCTCAAACAGCGCTGGTTTCGAATTGGAGCGAAGGCTTGGACGATAGCCGTCATTTGACTCGTCGAGAATGGCTGGGGAGTGCGA
>DATGKC010000270.1:0-5403 GCA_035294845.1 Planctomycetaceae bacterium
CGCCGCCGGGAAATCCGAATGAGGGATGATTGACGCCGCGGTTGAAGTCGGGGCCGAATCCGTCATGTCGAAAGTAGATCGCCCCGATGTCGAGCTGAGGAACCCATAAGACCTGAGCGCGCTGAAGCTGTGCTTCGGCCACCCAGGCGCTCGCCTGCGCTGCGGCAACGATCAACGGCCGCGCGTCGGACAGCCGCAAGGCGCTGGCCAGGTTGATCAGTATTGGCTGGTCCGTAGCCTCGGGAGAAGCGACCTTGAGGTTCAACGTTTGGTCATCGCCAGAAGGCGACGACGCTTCGGCTGCATTCGAAGGATCACTGGACTCTTCGGAAGAGCTCGGCATTTCCGGCTCGGCGTCGCGGCCTTCTTCGCCGGCAGCGGTCAGCACGATTGCGGCTTCGGCGGCGCCACGCGGTGCGACAGCGTTCGCGTCTCGATCGCTCGACGCTCTGGGCGCCGTTTGATGGCATGCAGTTGATCGCGCACCCGGACGTTCGGCCATCGTCGCGCACGACTGACATACGGCGAACAGCAAGGGCGAAAACGAGCACACGAGGCGGTAAGCCAACATCGCGTGACTGCCATGAACTAAACTTCGCGCGTTTTGCATCTTTGGCAATATCGTCAATTTCCGTACAAAACGTTTATGCACAGAGAATCGAAAAATCCTCGAATTGCGCCTTTAATGAGAACGCACAACGTTTTGAAAGCCAATTCCCTAAAAGCTGCGCGGGCGCGGATGACCAAGACGACACGTCACGTTTTTCTAAAGTTTCTTTGGAACTCGTCACATCGCCCCCCGCCGTGGATCGCGATTTCTCTTGACCAAAACATCCTTTTGCACGAAGCTTCGCCGCGACTCGGGCAAGTTGATAAATGGAGCATTCTCAATGCGCGGATTCATGCTGTGGGCTGTCTTGCTGGTTACGTTGACTGGCTGCAACCGTGACGCGCATAGCACGACGAGCGACGTCTCTGCCAGGCGAGCCGACGATCCTCTCACGGCCGCCGATTTGGAGAGCTTCCTGACCGTCGTCCAAAGCCACGCCGAGGAGATGATCCCCGAATTTGCGCCGCTCGACGACGACGAGTCGCTCGATTTCAATGCGGGAGGCGAAGAACTGGTCGGCGCCTATCGTGAACAGTTCAAGCGAGTGTTTGACATCCAGCGGCAGGCCGAGCTGTGGCGGCAGGACCCCCAGTGGTCGCAAGCGCTCGCCGGCCGCAAGATTTCTTTCCAGCGATTCGCCGCCCTCGTCCGCGATGTGAGCCTGGGGATCATGCGCGTGCGGCTTGAATCGCGCGTCGATTTGTCGCAGCTTGTGGCGCAGGCCCGCCGACAGGTTGACCAGATCGTCCGCACGATGGATGAGATCGACGAAGTTCCCCTGGCCGAGCGCACGCGCGATGCCTCGGCCCAGCGCACTCGATGTGTGATTCAACTGGGACGTGCCGTGGCGCTGCTCGCATTTGCCGAATTGGTCCGGCAGGTTCCTTCGGAAAGCGCCGCGGTCGTGCGCCGCTACAGCCGGCAGCTCAAGCCGCTGCTCCCGGCGAGCATGAACGACGAGCTATTGGCCGAGCTTAAAGCACTGGCCACGACTCCCGAGGGCGACGTGGAACCGGCGCGCTTCGAGTCACCCGAAGATGAGTGACTTCTTCGCAGGCATGACGCGAGATCACTGATCGCCGATTCCTTTCGATTTCTCCTTGGCGGCAAGCCGCGCCAGCCAGCGTTCGGGGTCCTCGGTAAATGCCGCGGCACACCCCGAACAGCACACCGGGTACGACTTGCCCTTGTAAGCGACGGTCATCGTCCCCAGACCTCCGGAGATGATGCACTTGGGACCGGGATTATCGCTGCCCACGAGAGCGAACGACGTTCCCAGCCGCTGCTGGCGGACGTTGTCGAGCGGGCCGAATCGGTCGGCAAATGCCGACCTTTTGGCAAGATCAAGGAGATATTGATCGTTGTCGAGCTGGGTGAGCGTGAGCTGCCACTGATCGCCGGTAGCCGGCAAGACCTGCGTCAATTGCAGCTTGTACGAGCGCTGCAACGTCCGGCCGTCGCCGATTTCCTTGGGTTCTCCCCCCTCACTCCAGGCGCCTTCCAGGACGCGCTGCGGACCATCGGCCATGTGCGTGGCCAATTGAAATTTTTCGCGATCGGGGAGATACGTCAGACGGAGCTCTTCGAAATACGGATTGGTCGCGCTTTCGGCCGTGAGCGCCGGCTGCTTCGCGTCGGTCTGGAAATCCCAGACCCATTCCAGATCTTCGCCCGTCCTGCGTGAGTCGCCCAAGCCGGTTCTCACGATCCATCGCCAGCGGCCGAGCAACAACTGGAACGGCTGCAGCGCATCGACGACCGCCTGACCGCGTTTCTCTTCGGCAAGTTTAGCCTGCGCCGCCGGGGTGGCGGGCCGTTTGTCGCCCGTTCCGCGTCCCAATTCAACCGGCTGGAATTTTTTCTTTTTCGTCGCTTCAGGCGCGGCAGCCGCTTCTGGCGACGCGGTCGCGGCTTCACGCTGGCTCGCCTTGGACTTCGGCTTCGCACGGACCGAAGACTTCGACTCGGCTTCGCAACCGGCCAGCATCGCAGAGATCATGAGCGCAGAAACCGCCCGAAGCAAAAATGCCGCCGCGCGCCGGCCGCTCTCGGCGTCCCGCCTTGCGGGCAAGGGTTCGATACGATCGATCATTGGTCTTTCTTTACGTTGGGCCGCTCGATTTTCTTGGCGTACACCAGCACATCGTCAAAATGTCCCGTGTCGTCGAACGTCCCCACGCCGACTTGTCCCCAGGCGAACGTCTTGTCCGTGGCCGTCATGACCGGTTTTTCCATGTCGTCGAAATAAACCTCGATCTTTCCCGTCTCGATTCGCCGGACGACCCGCGCGTGGTGCCAGTCGTCGTTCCATGCGGTTCCTGCGGTCGAAGTGGTTGAGATCTTCTTGCGCGGCTCGTTATTGACGATAAAAATCTGGTTGGCGTGGTCGTCGGCTTTCTTTCCCAGGTGCACGTAATAAAAGTGGCTCGGATCCTGAAAGCCAAAGAACAGGCACATGTCGCGATGGTCGTAATCTTTGCACGTCGATTGCAGCTTGACGTCCAACACCATGTCAGAAACAAAAAGGTCCTTGACGAGCGATCGGTTGAAGGGCGATCTCACGGGCGTTTGCACCTGGCTCGCCTGGAATTGGTCGTAAACGCGGTTTCCTTCCTGGTCGATGACTCTCCACGCCTGCGGATCGCTCGTTTCCCACTTCTCTGCCTTGCCGGTTTCGAAATTGTCGAAAAACACCAGCGGCAATCCCTGCAACTCGCGCGGCGGCGGTTTTCCCTCGTGGGTGACTTCTGTGGACGGCGCCGGCAGCTTCGAAGGATCGGCCGCCAGCAATTCGCTGACGAGAGCGATCAAGCCACAGACGGCAATTTTCGAATGTGTGCGAATTCGCATCGTTTCATTCCGCGATAGGGGGATCGGGCGGCGGTTGGATCACGGGGGGCGGCTGGATCACCTGTGGCGGCTGGACCGCTCGCGATTGAATCAACCTGTGGCGATACTGATCCAACGAGCGTTTCAGCGAGTCGAACAATTCGACGACATGGGGAGTCGCCAGGTACACTCGGCAGTTGACCACCGACCGCGGGTAAAAGCTGCAGATGAAATCGAAACAGAATTCGGCCGGGCTATGCGAAATAACCACGGTGTTCGCATAAGCGCCTCCGAGCATTTCGTCGGGCAGCTTGAGCTGCTCATAGACTTCGGTGATTGGCGGCGGCGGGGGAGGCTGAAACTCCGGCGATGGCGCTTCCGGAAAAACCGACCCGGAACACTCCGAGCCGGTCGCCCCGGATTCCGGAGTCTGACACTCGCCCGATTCCGGCCCCGGCGACGGCCGACCCGGCTGCGGCGAACCTTGCGGATGAGGACGCCGGGGCGCTGGCATGCGCGAAGGAGCGCCGAAGCTTTGCGTATATTTGTTGAGATTGTCCTCCAGCGCGCTCACAAACAGCGGCATCACCGTGGGAGGCAACACGATGCGCGCCACGACGCGGCGGGGCGGCGCCAAACTTTGCACAAAGTCGATCAAAAAATCGTGCGCGCCGTGCATCACAATGGCGCCGGTGCTGAACACGCCGCGCCCCACCAGATCGGGCACCCGCGCCGTCGCCGGTGAATGTTGCAACTCCTGGTGATACGTGTTGCCTCCCACCGGCTGCGGCGATCCGGTGGGCATCTCGGGATGCGGTTCGTCGTTCATCGACTTCCCTTTCGCGATGCCGCTAAGCATCGTCGGATGGTTCCTCTTTGGGCTTGCTGGCTTTCGGCTTCTTCTTATCGTCGTCGGTCTTCGGCGGAGCAAGCGGCGGCCCCTTGTCTTTGAGCTTGAGTTTGACCGAGACGCTCCCCTTGTTGTCGGCGATTCCCGTCCACCCGTCGCGGCAGCGCAGATAGAGGTTGCCGTCGCCGGGCGCCGTGAATGAACCGAATTTTCCCAGCTCGAACGGCTCGCCCAGCGCGTATTCGCCCTGCGATTCGGTCAGCAAGACGCCCACGAGCTTTCCCAATCCATCCTGATCGCCATCGGCATCGACGGACGGCCCGTCTTTGGAAGTGTTCCAGTATCCCGCGGCGCTATACTCGTATTCCTGGCCCCCCATGACGGTCAGGCGCGACGGCTGCCAGCCTTTGCCGGCGTCGATTTTCGCCACGCTGACATTGGCCGACTTCACCAGCTTGAATTTGGCCTTCCAATCCCAACTGCACAGGTCGGCGCGGTAGCCGGTGTCGACATTCTTGAGGAACTGTCGATACTCGAACGATATTTCCTGGGCCATGTCGCCGTAAGTCTGCTCGAAGCCGGCATCGGCGCTTTTGGTAAGCAATCCCATCCCCAAAGGGCGAAACCGCGAGGCATAGTTGGTGTTGTTGGCGAGCAGATGGCACAGAGCCCAGCGCCAAGCGTAGTTCTGCCACGAATCGCCCGAATATTCCGGCTTGTTCACGATTTCATTGAGGCTCTTGGGCTCTGAGTTGCGGAGGTAGCGGATCACGTACGGATCGGCGTTCACGCTCGAATTGTCGGCGCGCCAGTACTGGCCCATCTCGGCCATCCCCTCGGCATACCACAGCGGCCCGGCGCGGCCGAAGGTCTGATGACAATAGGCATGAACGGCTTCGTGCTGAGGCGTCCCGCGATCGGCGACCGCGTACACCATCGACTTGGCAACAAAAGCATCTCCACTCGAGATGCGCTGCGACATCGTGACTCCGGCGCCCCCCTGGATGCTTCCCAGCGCATCCGGAGGAAATACCCCCTGCGGCCATCTCGCCAGGTCCTCGACTACGAACATCTCAATGATGCCCGACGGAGGGCGACCCCAGTATTTGGAAAT
>DATGKC010000271.1:0-3244 GCA_035294845.1 Planctomycetaceae bacterium
ATTTTGGGCTGCCGAATTCGTAGCTGCCGTGGTGCGCGAGAATCAGGTGCTTAAGGCGCAGGGCCAGCTCGATCGGGAACGGCTCGCCCATGAGGTTTTCGGCCTGAGCGATTTTCTCTGAGAGCATTTCGACCGCGATCACCAGGTGCCCGATCAACTGCCCTTCGTCGGTGTACGTGCAGCCGCTCGTGAAATTCAACTCGCGCACTTTCCCGAGGTCATGCAGGAAAATTCCCGCCAAGAGCAGGTTGCGGTCGACGCCGGCCAAAAGATCGGCGATGCGGTCGGCGATTTCGAGCATATTGACGACGTGCTCGAGCAACCCCCCCTGGTAGGCGTGATGCGCCTTCATCCCGGCGGGAACGATCGCAAAAGCCGCCAACAAGGGTTCGTCGATCAGAAAGCAATCGACAAGGGTCCGCAGGTGCGGGTCGTCGATCGATTGCAAAATCCCGCGCAGGCGGGACACCAACTGAGTCGAATCGCGCTGCGACTGTCGGATGAAATCGGTGGGATCGAGCCGCTCGGCCGGCACCGATTGCACGTGGCTCACAATCATTTGCAGCGCGCCCTGGTAGAGCTGCACCTTGCCTTTGACGTGCACGTAATCGCCGGGGTTGACATGCGCAACGGCCTCTTCGGTGACGTTCCACATGCGGGCATTGATGGCCCCCGTTTTGTCCCGCAATTCGACGAGCAGATACAGGGCCGCATTGCGATTGGCCCGCAATTGCTTTTCCGCGAGCAAAAATACTTCTTCGATCGTCTCTCCGTCGGAAAGCGTGTTGATGAAACGGCGGGACATGGGAGAACAGTCAAACCTCAAGGCTCGAGCAACGGATTAAAAAGCAATCCGTGATTTTAGCGGATGGAACCACGAAACACACGAACCACACGAAAAGATTCTCGAACCGCGGATGGCAAACGATGCCTTCGGGGATCCCCACCCGGCGGTCGCCGCGAACCGCCATGGCTGATTCTTGTCATTTCCATTGCGGGAACCTGCTTTCCGGCGGTACAAATCCGGAACTTCATTCTGCTGCGCCGGGAGCAATTTTTTTTCAGGGAGCCGCTGTGCGTTGGACCAAGACGTTTATTCCCACGATGAAGGAAAATCCCTCCGACGCCGAGATTCCCAGTCACCAGCTCATGCTGCGGGCCGGTTTGATTCGGCAATTGATGGCCGGGGCGTATACCTATCTTCCCCTGGGATGGCGGAGCATTCGCAAGGCCGAACGGATTGTCCGCGAAGAAATGGATCGGGCCGGCGGCATCGAGCTCTTCATGCCCGCCTTGCAGCCGATCGACCTGTTCGAACGCACCGGGCGCAAGCAGGCGTTCGGCAACGTGCTGATCAATTTCCACGTGCAGCGCGGCGACCGCAAGGTGCACCTGGCGCTGGGCCCCACGCACGAAGAGGTCATCACCGATCTTGTGGGCAGGCACCTCAATTCGTACCGCCAACTGCCGATCTGCCTCTATCAGATTCAGACGAAATTTCGCAATGAAGAGCGCCCGCGGTTCGGCGTCCTGCGGACCAGCGAATTCATCATGAAAGACGCCTACAGCTTCGGGACCGATCTCGAGCAGCTCAATGACGTTTACCGGCAGATGTACTCGGCCTACTGCCGCATCTTCGCGCGCTGCGGCCTCACATATCTTGCCGTCGAAGCCGAAAGCGGCCCGATCGGCGGCGACGCCTCGCACGAGTTCATGGTGCCGGCGAACAATGGCGAAGACCGCATCGTGCACTGCGCGGCATGCGGCTACGCGGCAAACCTCGAACGCGCCGAGACCGGCCGCCGCTCGGGTTCGCTGATGTCGCCGGCCGGCGCCCAGGCGATAGAGAAGGTCGCCACGCCGCAGGCCACGAGCATCGAGCAGGTCAGCCGTCTGCTCAAGTGCCGGCCGCAGCAGATGATTAAAACGCTGATTTACAAGGCCGACGGCAAGAGCGTCGCCGTTTTGATCCGTGGCGATCATGAGGCCAACGAGGCGAAAATCCGGCGGGCCCTGGGGGTGCAGGCGATCGAGCTGGCCGACCAAAAGACAATCGGCGAGGTCACGGGCGCCCCCGTCGGTTTTGCGGGTCCCGTCGGCATCCAGTGCGAATTGCTGGCCGACCATGACGTTGCGGCGATCGCGAACGCGATCACAGGCGCGAATAAGGCCGATGCACATCTCACCGGCGTCAACCTGGGCCGCGATTACCAGTTGTCCGCCACGCACGATCTGCGGATGGCGCTCGACGGCGACCCGTGCCCGAAATGTCAAGCCGCGCTCAAGCTCGTGCATGGCATCGAAGTCGGACACGTCTTCAAGCTGGGGACGAAGTACAGCGTCGCGCTGGCGGCCGAATTCCTCGATGAAAAAGAGCAGCGTCACCCGATGGTCATGGGCTGCTATGGCATCGGCGTGAATCGCATCGTCGCGGCGCTCGCCGAAACAAGTTTCGACGAAAATGGATTGATCTGGCCCTTATCGCTTGCGCCTTACGAAGTTCTCGTCATTCCGCTCAATGTCAACGAGCAGGAAACGATGTCGCTGGCCGAGCGGTTCTACGCCGAGCTGACCGAATCGGGAATCGACGTGCTTCTCGATGACCGCGATGCGCGGGCCGGGTTCAAGTTCAAAGACGCCGACCTTATCGGCATTCCTTTGCGAATCGTGATTGGCGGCAAGGGGCTCAAAGAAGGGCAGGTCGAAATACGCTGGCGCTGGGAAGCTCAGGCCGTGAAAGTGCCGATTGGCGAAGCCATTTCGGCGGTCCGCGAAATGCTGGTCGAACGTCGAGCTCTGGAAGCGGCCCGCGTCCCGGCATAAAGATCGTGCGAGCCGGCGCGCCGCATTCGACGCTCAATACTCAACCTTGCAATGCGGAAGCGCTTTTTGCAGCGCGTCGACTTCCGGGCGTTTTGCTTTCGTTCCCGTGACGTTGACAAATTCGAGGCGATCGAGCCCGCCGAGCTGCTCGACGAGCGCGTCGGAAACAGGCGTTCCTTGCAGATTGAGCCACTTTAGTGACGACAGCTCGCGCACGAATTTCAGTCCATCGTCGCCGACCGCCGTGTCAGAGAGGTCCAATCGCTCGAGCTCCGCCATCCACGTCAAACTCTTAAGGCCCGAGCCGCTCACCGCGGTCGATCCCAAGTACAGCTCTCGCAGGTTCGTCAATCCCGAGAGCGACGAGAGGTCGGCATCGGTCACCCGGGAGCCGGTCAGCCGCAACAAGTGCAGATTCGAG
>DATGKC010000272.1:0-4891 GCA_035294845.1 Planctomycetaceae bacterium
CGTCGCATCGGCCTTCGCATAGACAGGTCGATGCGACGGCGAGGTGAAAAGGGGGCGGCCCCGTTTGCTGAGCCTGAGCGGAGGTCGACGTTTTTCCAGCTATATTTCGCGTTACCCACTTGAAACCCAGAAGCCCCAAAAAAGTCCATCGCCGGGAATCAACCGGCCATCAGACTTTCGATGACGGTTTGCAGCTCGTCTTTCCAATCGCGGCCAAAGTCCTGCGCTTCGTCAAGGATCTGAAAGCGGAAAACGTGATCCTGGAAATCCTCGCCAAGCTGTTGCCAGCTCACGCGATGCCCCAGGTCATTGAACAGGCCGGCGACATTTCGCTTGTAGGACGTGTCAAGATTCCCCTCGAGGTGCTCCCCCTTGCAACAGCGGGCGCGAGCGATCAAATCTACCCTCGCCCTTTCCCGGGGCGCCGGTATAGAATCGGAGCGAATGGGACGACAATCTCAATCTCGACCCACAGCGAGCCAGTTGTTTCTCCGTGGAACTTTAGCATTTGTTCCACTGGTCGCGCTGCTCTTGGTCATGCCGCAAACTTGGCCGGCTGATCGAGCCCATCAAGAAATGGTCAACTGGGTTTGCATTATCTGCGGTGCGATCGCAATACCGCATCTTGTCGCGGCCGTAGTCGAACTGGTCAAAGCAATTACGACAAAACACCCGCCCGATCCTCCCTGACTTACGTCAATTGGGCTCGCCCGCCCGAAAACGCGATCCGCACGCAAAACGTCCCGCTACCGCATTTTCACTTCACTTTCCCGGCTGAATAGCCATCGGTAAGATAAATGGACGCTGATCGGTCAGTCATTTTCTGTCGATCTTAGAAGAAAGCCATGATGCTGGAAGTCGGTAGTTTCAAAGCGGCAAGCTGCGCGGGGTTAAGCCGCCGGGCGTTTTTGCGGGCCGGGGCCAGCGTTCCGGCCGCTTTGGGGCTTGCGCCGCTGGCCAGCGCGCTGGCCGGCGAACAGGCCAAGGCAAAATCTGTGCTCGTGGTCTGGTTGTGGGGCGGGCCGAGTCATTTGGATACGTTCGACCCCAAGCCCAAAGCGCCGCAGGAGTACCGCGGACCATTCGCCACGATTCAGACTCGCATTCCCGGAGTCCAATTCAGCGAGCTTTTGCCGGGATTGGCCGAGCGCAGCCATTTGTTTTCACTTGTCCGCACGAATGTGAATTTCAGCGGCGATCACTTGATCGCCGGTTCGATTGGGCTGACCGGCGCCGATGAAGGGCCGGGTGGGCATCCGCCCAATTTCGGCTCGATCGTGGCGCGCCAACGGCCGGCTCAGCGGCTCCCCACGTTCGTATCGCTGGCCAACGGAGCGATCGGCGACGGACGCGGCCCGATGAAAGGGTATGGCGGGGGGACTTTCGGCCAGGCTTACGACCCTTTCATGGTCAGTTGTTCTCCCGAGGGCAAAGTCGAGATTCCGGCGCTGCGACTCATCGACGGGCTTTCTCCGGGCCGGCTCGACGACCGCGCGCTGTTGCTGGGCGAGCTCGACCGGGTTCGTCGCCAGGCTGATCGCCCTTCGTTCGCTCAATGGGATGAAATACACCAGCGTGCCCACGCGCTGCTCAATTCGAGCGAGGCACAGAAGGCATTTGATTTGTCTCGCGAGTCGGCCTCGACGCGCGAGGCTTACGGGCACACGGCTTTCGGTCAGAGCTGTTTGTTGGGTCGCAGGCTCATCGAGGCAGGCGTGCCTTACGTGCAGGTCAATTGGAGCCGGCTGGTCGAAGTGTTGTTCCCGTTTTCGGATTATGGTTGGGATACGCACGCCGAAAACTTCGAGCTGCTGGCCGATTGGCACGGGCCGATTCTCGACCGGGCGGCATCGGCCCTGTTTACCGATCTCAGTGAGCGAGGTTTGCTGGAATCGACGCTGGTCGTTTGCCTGGGAGAATTCGGCCGCACGCCTCGCATCAACGAAATCGCCTCGCGCGATCATTGGCCCCAGTGTTATTGCTCGCTGTGGGCCGGCGGCGGGGTCGTGCCGGGGCGCGTCGTGGGCTCCAGCGACAAAAACGGCGAGTTCCCCGTGAACGACCCGGTGACTCCGGCGACTGTCGGAGCGACCATGCTGGAACTCTCGGGCATCTCGACAGCCGAACGCGCCCAACTGCGAGTGCTCGAACAGGGCCGGGTCATTCATGATCTGCTGTAGAGCGGCGATCGCGGTCGTGGCGATGGGCGCGCTCGCGGCCGCTGGAGAGCCGCGCCGGCTCACCCACGACGGCCGGCTCAAACTGGCCCCCGTGTTCATGCGGGACGGCCAAGAGCTCGCGTACTCGGTTCACGACGTCCCCAATCGCGTGACGGTGATGCGGATGTCGCTTGCGGACGGCACCCAGAGCCGCATGTTTCCCGAAACCGAACAGCACCTCTTCGACGCGGCCGTTTCGCGCGACGGCCGGTATGTGGCGATGGCGCGCAGCTCAGGCAGCCCGCAATTGCACTTGGTCATCAAAGACACGGCCCAGAACACCGAAGGAACGTACAATCCCATCGAGGCCCGCGCGGGCATCCGATGCCCTTCGATTTCTCCGGATTCTACGCGCGTGATCTTCGGCCAGTCAGCCCCGGGCGGACAACAGATCGCTTCGGTCGATATGAAAGGCGGCGACCTCAAGCTTCTGACGCGGGCGGCAGGAATCAACACCCACCCGCATTATTCGTCAGACGGCCGCGAGATTGTTTTCAGCTCCAGCCGCGACGGCGACTTCGAAATCTACGTGATGCAAGCCGACGGCTCGAACGTTCGCCGATTGACCGACAGCCCCGGCATGGATGCCCACCCGCGCTGGTCGCCCGACGGCCGGCGCATCGCATTCACCAGCCGCCGCGATGGGAATTACGAAATCTATGTCATGAACGCCGACGGATCGAATCCGTGGAATCTGACGAAGCATGCCGAACGCGACGACTTTGCGGCCTGGCACCCCGGCGGCAAACAGCTCGCAACCATTTCCGAACGCAGCGGCGATTACGACGTCTATCTCTTCGACGTCCCTTAAGCCATTTCAGGCTCGCGGCGCCTCGAAAAGCACGCTATCCTCCAGGTGAAGGCGGCGCCAGGGAAGGAGCGTGACGAATGTCGGAAAGCAAGTGCGACGTCGTGGTGATCGGCGCTGGAGCGGCCGGGCTGGCGGCGGCAAAACGGATCGCCGGTTTTGGGCTCGACGTGACGGTCGTCGAAGCGCGCGACCGTGTCGGCGGTCGGATTCATACGCTGAGGCCTTCCGGCTGGCCGGCGCCGGTCGAGGCGGGCGCCGAGTTCATTCATGGCTTGCCTGCCGAGACCTGGAACGCGGTTCGCGGCGCTCATCTCGCGGTCTTCGAAGTCTCGAAGAACCATTGGCAACCGTCGCCAGGCCGCCCAAAGCCTCTCGAATTCGAGCCCATTGAGAGGAACATCTTCGATCGCCTTGACCGGATCAAGGGCGACGATTTGTCGTTCGACGAGTTTCTGCGGCGGCACTGCACCGATGCCACTCCCGAGCAGATCGCGCATGCGACCGCGTTCGTTGAAGGTTTTAATGCGGCCGACAGCCGCCTGGTCAGCACGCGCTGGCTGCACGAGTGCGAAAGCGCGATGGCGCGCGGCGAGCACAGCGCGTCCTTTCGGATTCAGAATGGCTACGACGGCGTCGTCGACTGGCTGCTTGCCGGTTTATCGCCCCTCTCAACGCGGGTCTTGCTCAGCACCGTCGTGTCGGCCGTTCGCTGGCGGCCGGGCCGGGTCGAGGTCGATGCCCTCTCGGCTACGGGCGAATCCCTCGAACCAATTTTCGCGACCCGCGCCGTCGTCACTCTGCCGCTGGGGGTCCTTCGTCAAGATTCGAATGCCCATGGCGCGGTCCGCTTCATTCCCGATCTGGCGGAAAAATGGGGGGCCTCGTCGTCGCTAAAGATGGGGCCGGTCGTGAAACTTGTCCTGCGCTTTCGAGAGATGTTCTGGGAGGAATCTGGCTGCGAAGAATTGGGTTTTCTGCACGCGCCCCAGGAGCCATTTCCCACATGGTGGACGGCCAGTCCCCTCCGCGCACCGATGCTGACGGCATGGGCGGGCGGACCGGCGGCAGAGCGGCTTTCCGGAGTTGAGCAAAGATGCATTCTCACGCGCGCGCTCGAATCGCTGGCGCGAATGCTTGGGACCGATCGGCGCCGCCTGACAAGCCTGCTGGATGCCTGGCAGCTCGCCGATTGGAAGGCCGATCCCTTCGCGCGCGGCGCTTACAGCTATGTGGCTGTGGGGCCGCCCAATCCTTCGCGCCGGCTGGCCGAGCCGGTCGCGGAGACGCTCTTTTTCGCGGGCGAGGCCACTCACGACCAGTTGCCCGGCACCGTCGCCGGAGCGATTGCCAGCGGTTATCGCGCTGCCGATGAAGTGCTGGCAGCCTGCGGCCGACGGCAAGAACATTCGAGCGGCCGGTAACCAACCGGGCTGGTCGCCGATGCGCCAATTCGTGCGCGCCAGTGCGGCATTTGCTGGACGCCATACTCACTGGAACGACATTTGCGATTTATTATTACAGACGACGGCGGCGCGGCAAATTTGCCGACCAGTCGAGCAAGTTCCTTGAATCGCAAAGGAGAAAGCCATGCCTAAAAAGAAGACCATCGAGCGTGCCAAGCAAGACAAGCGCGAAGGCAAGGCCCCGTCGACCCAGGCCGGCGAGTTCATTCGCGAAACGATGGATGAAATTCGGGAGGGGAAACACGGCGCGCGATCGACCAAGCAGGCGATCGCCATCGGTTTGTCGAAAGCAAGACGAGCGGGCGTCAAACTGCCGCCCCCGGCCAAAGGCAAAGCCTCGGAGAAGACCCGGCGGCATGCCGAGCGGGATTACGCCCGCGGGCAAACGGAACCCCATC
>DATGKC010000273.1:0-7928 GCA_035294845.1 Planctomycetaceae bacterium
CTCGACGCTGGCGGGATTATAGTTCATCGGATCGTCGGCCAGCCGCGTGTCGGGCGTGGTGGCGTCGTTGCGCATGGCCGTGATTCGCTCGCGGACGCGCGCCACGTCGCGCCGCAGCGCCGCTTCGGGGTAGCCAGGTTGCTTTCCCGCCAGATAGGCCAGCCAGCCGTTCTCGCCGGAGCGTGCGAAGTCGGCCGGTTTCATCGACAGGTAGGCAATCTCAAGCGCGTGGCTGTTGTATTTTTCGGGAGTGTACTCGTACCAGCCCTGGTCGCCGAACATGCGAGGATAGAGCGTTTTACCCTCGACCACCTTCTGGTGCGCGTTGACGGCGTCGATCTGTTTGCGCCACACGTCGAGATAGCGGTCGTCGCCGGTGAGCAGGTAAGCGTTCATGAAGCCGACGAAGCCCTGATAATGCTGGTTGCGGTGCGCGATTTTCCCGCTGGCCGGGTCGTGGACCGAAAAGCCCCATCCATATACTCCGCCATACCACTTGCCTCCCGCGGCGCCGCCGATCGTGCCGTCCAGTCCGATATTTGTGGGAATGACATTATTGTTGGCGATCGTCCGTTCGCGCCAGGCGCCGACGTATTCCAGAAGCCAGGTTCGGTATTTTTCTTCATGAGTGAGCATATAGGCGTTGAGCGCGAGCGACGTGGCCAAAAGGTTCAGCGGATGGTCGCCCACGATGTCGTTGTAATCCTTGAAATGCTCGAGCATCTCACGGTAGCTGTGCTCCCCGTGCCCCAGCCGAAATCGGTTCTCGACCTCGATCGGGTCTCCGGCCCAATCGACTGCCGTGGCCTTGCGCAAAAGAGGCCCGCGGCTGCCGTTGAAGAGGCTTTTAATGACCTTGTGTTGCCGATCGTAATTGGCCGCCTGGGGGTCTTCGCCGATATAAAAGCCGGCGTATCGGCGGACTCGCTTTTGAAACTTCTCATCGAGCGGGTCCGAAAGGCCCTGCAAGTTGAAAACAGACAGCCCTTCGCCGTTATGCAGCCAATCGAACATCACCGGGAATTCCCGGTAATACATGCCGTCGCGCGCGAAGGGCACATCGATCGTGCGGGCCAGCGTGTACTGCCGCAGATGGCCTTCCCAGGCCTTTTTGTACATTTCGAGAACGGCGTTTGGAGCGCCCAAGGCGTGTAAGAGGGGCCAGTCGTTGCAGTTTTCGATGGCGTCGTCGGGCCCGTCGTCGCCCCCCCAGCGTTCGACGCACAAAAGATATCCGCGGTCGTCAAAATATTTGTCGAAGAACTCACGGCACGCCGCTGTGTTGCTGCGCAACAGATCGCGCTCCAACAGAGCCCACACGGGAGGCGACAGGGGCGTTTCGATCGCTAGGACCGGTTCGGCGGCCGCCACGGCGCCGAGTATCCCCAGCACCGCAACAGCGCACGCCGCAAGCGCCACAGGCCTCGCGCAGGTTCGCCAGTTGAGACCAACAATGCGGCCGGCGCGAATTCTCACACGTCTCGTGCGTCCTGTCATACCGATTTCTATTCCAATTTGAACAACAGATCGACAATCAGCGGCAAATGATCTGAGCCGACGTCGGCGCCGATCGCCCGGCGTTTGACCTTGATTTCCGGTGAGACCAGGCAATGGTCGATTGGGATTCCGAATCGTCCCAGCGCTGAGGGCCAACTGGGCTGCACGCCAAACCCTTGCCGCGTGTCGCAAAGGCCCGTCGTTTTCACGAGTTCCTGAAAGGCCCACGACCAAGACGTCGTATTGAGGTCGCCCGCTAGCACGACCGGCACATTTTCCGCGGCAATCAACGCGGCCAATCGCTTCAGTTGGCGGTTGCGACTGTGCGTGCGCGCGGCCGATGTCGGTGAAGTCGCGTGCGCTGCAAAAATCGTGAACGACTTGGATTCGACGATCATCCCCGATTTGAATGCCCAGTTGCCGTCGTCGAGCTCTATGAATTGCGTGTCCCAGAGCGGTATGCGGCTGTAGATCGCCAATCCGCGGGTTGCGCTCTCGGGATCGATTCGAACCCGGCTGTACGGATATTTGTCGCTGAGCTGCTCGAGCTGATTGCTCCAGGTGCGGTTGATCTCGTAAAACACCGCCACGTCGGGCGATTTCTGCCGCACGTAGTCGCAGACCAGCCGATGTTCCCGGTTCGACGCATGGACGTTGAACGACAATAAGCGCAACCTCGCCGTGCGCGCTTCAGAGTCGATCGGCTCGTGAGGAATATAGAGCGGAGCGATGAAGGCCAGCTCGATGAGCGCGAACAGCGTCGGGACCACGGCGAAGCGATAATTCCGCATCCAGAGCAGAATCACGGCAATCGAGGCGAGAAACCAGAAGCACTGCACGCGGAACTGACAAGCCAGATCAAAAATCCAGAAGTGCCTGTTCCCCAGGTGCGGAAAAGTGGGCAGAGCGAAGACGACGGCTGCGATCAAAAGCGTCCGCGCCACGATGCGCCGCCTTCCCGATTCGCGCCCCTTGCGCCGCTCGAGTTTTCGCGGTAGGATGACAGGCGCCATGGAGCTCGATCCGGGATTGCGCAGGGGTGAGAGATCTTCCGATCGGCGGCCGATCGTTCTTGTATTGTGCCGTAAGGCGGTCAATTTCGCCACGCTTGCCGAATCCCATTCATGAATGGGTTGCCAATCACTCGCACGCTATCCCGAGTGACTTATGTGTCGCCAACGCTTGCCGCACACGCGACGACGTTAGTGCTACGACGTTTAGACACCGGGCTTGTCTCGTTCGCCCGGCTTTGCCAAGATTCTGCAGTTCGAGCGACTGCCACAGATTCTCGAAGCGAGCGCTAGACGCCTTTGCCTAATCCACCCGAGGATGCATGTGACACAATCCCGCCGATTCGCGCGCCGACGCCCTCGTCAGGTGGAGTGAGAGGGATTTTCGGCCGCTTTTCGCTGCTTTTCGCCGCCGACATCGCCAGCCGCGCGCTGAGGTTCTTTGCCGATGTTGTGCTCGTGCGGCATTTCGGCCAGGCGACATTCGGACAACTGAACCTGGCTCAGTCTCTGGCGATTCAGGGAATTGGCCTTGCCGGTGCAGGTGTCGATACGGTGGGAATGCGCAGCGTGGCTGCCGGAACAATTCCTGTTCCGGCGACGGCGGCAACGGTCGTCCTCCTGCGGCTCGCGTTGGGGCTGATCGCATGGACCCTCGTGGCAGGCCTTGCGATTGTCGTTCCGAGATACCGCGACAGTTTCGAGATGGCGGCGCTTTATGGCCTTTCGATATTCACTGGAGCATTGACTTTGGGCTGGATCGCTCAAGGCCGCGGGCGAGTGCACGTTGTGGGGCTGGCCATGCTGGCCACGCACCTGGGCTATTTCGGGGGAGTTCAGATTGCCGTGTTTTTCGATTGGCCGCCGATCAGTGTGCCGATTCTGCTCATAATTGCCGAGTTGCTGGCTGCCGGCGGTGTTTGGGCCTGGGTCGTCTATACGATCGGGCCGGTGACGCGGCTCCTGTCGCGCGCCGAAACGTTGCGGCTTCTGCGCGACTCGCTTCCCATCGGCGGGGCCAATTTCCTCCGCGGAATGATCGCGGGTTCCGATGTATTGCTGTTGGGGCTGTTCGTCGACAAGGCCGAGGTTGGCCTCTATAGCGGAGCGTTCAAGTTGTATTCGCTGGGCGCGTCGCTCTTGGCATTGTATTTCACCGTCCTGCTTCCCGATCTGGCCAATCGCGCCACCGCATCGCGGGCTGCCCTGACGTCGGGAATGTTCAAGGCTTTGAGATCGTCATTTGTCGCAGCCCTCCCGGTCGCTGCGGCGGGAATGCTCTTGGCGGGAGCGGCATTGCGGATGTTATTCGGGCCTCAGTTCGACGAAGCAAGCCCGGCTCTGCGCATTCTTATCGTGGCACTCGGCGCAACGCTCGTCAGCGGACATTTTCGCACGATGCTTGTCGCGGTTGGGCGCCAGCGGCAGGATTTGGCGATCGTCGCCGGCGGCGCGATCGTGCACGCGGGGATGAAATTGCTGCTCATCCCCACGATCGGCATGTCCGGGGCCGCCTGGGGCACGCTCGCGGGCGAGATCGCGGTTCTGGGCCTATCGTGGAAGGCAGCGCGGTCGGCGCTGCGCGCCGGTTCGCCCTAAGGCGGCCAACCCGCTCAATGCACGCCGGCGGTCGCCGCTGCGACGGGATAAAGGTTTCCCTCTTCGTCGAACTCCATGTCGCGAGGTTCTTCAACGATTTCCAGGTCGTCGCGGCTTTCGATCAAGGGCAGATAGGCTTCGCTGGCCAAAAGCTCGGCAAGTTGCAGCGTATTGGAGATATGCAGCACGCGCGAGCGCTCGGGTTCGGTGAGCCCGATCGTGGGAAATGCCGCCTCTAAAACGTCGCGGTCGGTTTTGAACGATATCGGCAGTGACGCGGCCGGAGCATGTCCGCCCGTAATGGCATTGATCGCCGTGATGCGCTTGTCGACGGCGGCGATCGTGCGGTCGTTCGTGAATTCCGACATGCCCAGTCCGCAGGCGTTTCCGTGCGTGGCCTCGGTTAACCCGCGCACGAAAATCGTTTTGACCGCCACGCTGTCGAGCTCGGTCGCGCGGTGATCGTTGTACTTGCGCCCGATGACGTTGGTGTCCATTCCCGAGCCGCTGATGTTCTTCCCCAGCTCGTCGACGATCAGCATGTCGACTTTCTTGAACGGCAGCCGCGGCATCCATTTCTTGGCCAGCACCAGCAGCTCGCGTTCGCGGTTGAGAAAATCGTGCGGGGGAACCGCGGCGATGAGCGCCGTCTCGTCATATGCGTTTTCGACGATTCCGACTCCGCACACGACCTTGCATTTTTTGAGCACGCTTTCGGCGACTGCGGTCACGATCTCAAGCCAACTGTAATCGGTGATCGCCCGGTGGTAGACCTTGGCCCCTTCGTGCTTCCCCAATCCGATCAACATCATTTTGTGAAGACCGCTTTCGATCTCGCCGACGAAGCCCGTGTGAGGCTTGACGCGGCCGGAAACCACCACGTGGTCGGCGCCATAAGCCTGGCGGTCGAAGTGCACCGGAATGCCCTGGGGCGTTTTGTCGACGATCGCTGTTTCCATCGACGAGCGAATTTCGGCTCCCACGTAATCTTCTGTAATGCCGTAGCCTTCGACAATCTGCCGTTGCCCTTCCGCCGTGCCTCCTCCGTGGCTCCCCATCGCGGGAACGATGAACGGAACGGCCTTCAGCCGTTTGAAATGCTCGACGATCGACTTGGTGATGACGGCGATATTCGCAATGCCGCGGCTGCCGACCGTGATGGCCACCGTCTGCCCCGGCTTCACCTTTTCGGCGAGCCTCAGCGTCGCCAGTTGCCGATCAACCTCGTCGGGAATATCGTCGACGCGGGGGCAATCGAACTTCTGGCGCAGGCGCAGCATTCTGGGAAACGACATCTTTTTGGTCTCCAGGACAAGTTCAAGTCATCACAAGTATATTACAGGATGGCGTCCGATGGGTCGAGCCGCCGGCAGACTCCCGCGCCCTCGACCACTACAGCGCAGCTCCGTATAATTATTTATTCGGTCATTCCCGCCACGGGCTTCTCCGCGAAGTTTCATGCAGATTGTTTTATATCCCCATCCGGCCTTGCGCTGGAAGTCGGTTGCCATCACGCAGATCACCGCCGAGCTGCGCGAAACCGTCCGCGAAATGTTCGAGTTGATGTATGCGGCCGACGGCATTGGCCTGGCGGCGAATCAGGTCGGATTGCCCTACAGGCTCTTCGTCCTGAACCTGACCGGCAAGCGCGAAGAGAAGGACCAGGAGCACGTATTCATCAATCCTGAAATCGTCAAGCGCAAAGGGACTCAAGAGGCCGAGGAAGGCTGCCTCAGCATTCCCAAAGTTTATGGCCAGGTCCGCCGCGCGACTGAAATCGTCGTCGAAGCGTTCAATTTGGAGGGAGAAGGTTTCGAGCTGGCGATCGACGACTTGGGCAGCCGCGCCATTCAGCACGAAACCGACCATCTCGACGGCACATTGTTCACCGATCGGCTGAGCGAGGTCGCCCGGAGGGAAATGGCAACGACGCTTGCAGACTTCGAATCGCAGTTCCGCCGCCAGCAGGAACTGGGCGTGATGCTTTCCAATCAACAGATCGCCTTGCAACTGCGGCGCCTGGCCGAAGCGCAGTTTCCAAGCCGCCCGGCCGCGGTGCAATAGGCTGCGTCCTAAGAAAGCCTGTCGATGACGGCCTTGAAACTCGTCATGATGGGAACAGGCGAATTCGCCCTCCCCACATTTGAGGCGCTGTACGGGACGCCACACCAGATCGTGGCCCTCGTCACGCAGCCCGATCGCACGGGGCGCGGGCATCATCAAAGTCGGGAAAATCCGATGAAGCAGCTCGCGCTCGCGCGTCAGACGCCCGTTTATCAACCGGAAAAAGTAAACGCTCCCGAAGCGCTCGATTCCCTGCGCGCGTTTAAGGCCGATCTGTTCGTCGTCGCGGCCTATGGACAGATTCTTTCGCCCGAGCTGCTCTCGATTCCGCGGCTGGGAGCGATCAATGTGCATGCCTCGCTATTGCCCAAGTACCGCGGCGCGGCCCCTGTGGCGTATGCCATTTTGAACGGCGAATCCGAAACCGGCGTCAGCATCATTCAAATCTTGCCGCAGCTCGACGCCGGGCCGATTCTGGCGGTGGCGCGCACCGCCATCGACCCGCACGAGACGGCCGGAATTCTCGAAGAGCGATTGTCGCGGCTGGCGGTCGACCTATTGCCGGGCGTGCTCGACCAGTTCGCGCAAGGCACTCTCCGGCCGCATGCGCAGGTTGCGGCGCTCGTCACACGCGCGCCGAAGCTCAAGAAAGAAATGGGGGCGATCGACTGGAGCCGATCGGCCCGCGAAATCGACCGGCACGTGCGCGCGATGCAACCTTGGCCCGGCCCCTTCACCTTTCTTAACACCAGCGGAAAATCCCCGCTGCGCGTGTTGATTCTGGCAGTGCGCACGATCGACGACGAGCGGATCGCGGATTCGCCGGGAAAACCCGTCGTGGCCGATTCAGAGCGCCTTCTTGTGCAGACGGGCGAGGGAGCCGTCGAGATCTTGCAAATCCAGCCGGACGGCAAACGCCCGATGAGCGCGGCCGATTTTCTTCGCGGCCGCAACCTGAGCGCAAGCGACCGCTTTGGCAAAGCGCCATGATCCCGGACGGCGAACCAAACCGATCAATGAAGAGGCGAATTCAAACGCGATGCGGCAAGGCCGTTCGTTTGCATCGGATTCTGCAACGGAGGCTGCAAGCCTCCTAAGGTCTGAACGGTCACCCATTGCGAATCGGCGACGACACTGCCATGGAACGCCTCGACCATGAATTTCGTGGGAACGTTCGGCGTGAGGCCCACGATCGTGATCTGCGTCGTTGAAGAATCGACCGTGCCCAAAAGCACCGGCTGGTTGTTGGCGCCCATCGTGAAGATGCGGTAACCCTGCGCGCCGGACACGGCATTCCAAGAGAGCATTGCCGTGGTCGAAGTCAAAGGCGTTGCCGTCACGATGGGAGGCAAGAGCGGTTGCGGCATCGTCACCGTGACGGTCTGCGAGTCGGCGATGTCGGTGGCATTAACAGCCTCGACCATAAGCCGATCGGTACTACCCGGGATGAGCGAGACGTTGGTCGACGTGGTTGAAGCGGCAACGATCTTCAAAAGCTGGTTCTGTTGACCATTCACCAGGTAAATTCGATAACTCTGCGCGCCGAACGACGAATCCCATGAAACGACGGCCGTCGTCGGTGAAATGGCCACCGCACTCACGTTTTGTGGTGCAGTCAGCGCCGTGGCCGGGACCAGTGGATTGTCGTTTTGATCGACCAGATCCTGCACGAGGAAACCGCCCAAGAACGTCGTGAATTGCGGCACCGAAAGCCCCATGTCCAGCGGGATATCGCCGATTTCGCCGTTAAAATTGAGA
>DATGKC010000274.1:0-8074 GCA_035294845.1 Planctomycetaceae bacterium
TCTGGCCTCGCCGCCCCCTGATGACGCACTGTTGGCGCTCGATGAGGCCCTTTCGCGTCTTGAGAAAGAGGATCCCGTTAAGGCCGAACTGGTCAAGCTTCGGTTTTTCGCCGGTTTGACGGTCGAGCAAGCCGCGGCCGCGTTGGACATATCGCGAGCGACGGCCGATCGCTATTGGTCCTTCGCGCGTGCCTGGCTGTTTCACGAAATCACCGAAGCCGGTGAGTAAGTCCGCCGCTCTCCGCTGGCGATCATAACACGCCTTTTCTCAAGACCTTATAATCGGCACGGGACGGCAGTGCGCGCGAGAAGTGCAGAAACGCGCGCAGCCATTTGAGGCGGACTGCCCATAAATGTCGCATGTGATTGCGAGGACGCGATATGATCGATTCCCGATTGGAAGCCATTTTCGACGCCGCTTTGCAAAAAGAGACCGACGCCGAACGCGCCGCGTATCTCGAAGGCGCTTGCGGGCTCAATGCCGATCTGCGCGGCAGGGTCGAAACGCTCCTTAAGGCGCATGACGCGGCCGGCGGCTTCTTGCAGGCGACGATCAACTCGCAATCGCCGCACGAAGGGCCGGGCACCGTCATCGGCCGTTACAAGCTGTTGCAGCAAATCGGCGAAGGGGGCTTCGGCGTGGTCTACATGGCCGAGCAGCTCGAGCCCGTCCGCCGCAAAGTGGCCCTCAAGATCATCAAACTGGGGATGGACACCAAGCAAGTCGTGGCGCGCTTCGAGTCGGAACGGCAAGCGCTGGCCCTCATGGATCATCCCCACATCGCGCGCGTGTTCGACGCGGGAGCCACTGATTCGGGACGCCCCTATTTCGTAATGGAGCTGGTGAAGGGCATCTCGATCGTCGAATATGCCGACAAGAACAATCTCTCGATGCGCGAGCGGCTGGAATTGTTCGTCACCGTTTGCCAGGCCGTGCAGCACGCGCACCAGAAGGGCATCATTCACCGCGACATCAAGCCCTCGAACATTCTCGTCACGCTGCACGACGGCAAGCCGGTGCCCAAGGTGATCGACTTCGGCATCGCGAAAGCAACCGGCCAGCGGCTCACCGAAAAGACGGTCTTTACCGAGTTTCGGCAAATCGTGGGAACTCCGCAATACATGAGCCCAGAGCAGGCCGAAATGTCGGGGCTCGATGTCGACACGCGCTGCGATATTTATTCATTAGGAGTCGTGTTGTACGAGTTGCTCACGAGCACGACTCCGATTGAGGCGGCCTGGCTGCAGACCGCCGGATATGTCGAAATGCAGCGGATCATTCGCGAAGAAGATCCGCCGCCCCCCTCGTTGCGAGTCAGCACGCTGCACGAACAGTTGGAAACGGTGGCCCGGCGCCGCCGGGTCGAGCCGCGCTGGCTGTCGCGGATATTCCGCGGCGACCTCGACTGGATCGTGATGAAGGCGCTCGAGAAAGACAGGACGCGCCGTTATGCGACCGCCGGCGAATTGGCCGCCGACATCGAGCGGCACTTGCGGCACGAGCCGGTGGAGGCCAGCCCCCCCAGTATTGGCTACAAATTGCGGAAGTTCGCCAGGAGGAATCGGACGGGTGTGACGGCGGGGCTCGTCGTCGTGTGCGCCGTCTTGGCGGGACTGGCCCTGGCGACTGCCGGTTTCGTGCGGGCCAGCCGCGAAGCGCGGCGATCGCGCGAAATTGCCCGTTTTCTCGAAGACATCGTGGTGGCGGTCGACCCCGGCGAAGCCACCGGCCGCGACGTCGACGTTGAGCGGGTCGTGCGGCGTGCGCGGGAGCTGTTCGGCAATGATCACGCGACCGTCGCGGCCGCGCTCGACAGCCTGGCCATGCAGTTGCAGCATGCCGGAGACTTTCCCAAGGCGGAGACTCTCTATCGCGAGTCATCGGCAATCTGGGCCCTTTATGGCGAGAAAACGCCGAGCCGCGCTCTCACGCTCGGCCACCTGGGAACACTATTGCGGCTGACGGGGAACGACGTGGGGGCCGAAGAAAAGTTGCGGGAGGCGCTGCAACTGGCCACGAATCTTCCCGACACGATGCAATTGCCTTTTTGCGACTGCCGCAACGAGCTGGCGACCCTGTTGAATCGCAGCGGCCGCCGCGATGAGGCCGAAAAACTGGTGCGTGAGACGCTCCGAATTCGTCGCCTGCACGGAAAGACCCAGCGGTTTCAGATTGCACAGGGACTGGAGCTGCTCACGCAGATTCTGGTGAACAGCGGCCGCATCGACGAGGCCGAACAGACGTTCGGCGAGGCGATCGAGATGTACAAGCCGTTGTTCCCGGCCGACAGCGCCACCGCGGGCTTTTATAACTTCGCTTACGGACATTGGCTCAGGCAGCAGGGACGATTGGAAAAGGCCGAGCCGTTCCTCCGCGAAGCCGTCCGCATCTATCGGCAGATGGAAAGGCCCCCGCGGGAGTATTACCTCGCGGCGCTCGACGGGCTATTCCAATTGCTCAGGAGCCGCGACGAGGCGATCGACGAGGCGATCATCATTTTTCAGGAGTGCATGCAGAACATGGCGCAGGTTTATGGCGCCGATCACCGGCCGCTTTCGCCGCATTTTCTCGGCTTTGTGCAATCGCTGGGCGAGCGAAATCGTCCGGCCGAAGCGATTCCCTTGTTGATCGACGGCCTGCGCATTGTCCGCAATTCCAGGCCGGGAGACCGGGACGCGGCTCCTGAAACGGGGGCGTTGGAACGCGACGTGCGGCTGGTCGTTTTGCGCCCGGGGCGGAAAACGTCGGAGTACCAGGCCGCCCTGGACGGCGCCGACGTGCTGTTGGAAGATCAGCCGGGCAATGTTGCCCGGCGCTACTTGCGCGGTATGTCGCTTTACCGGCTGGCTCGAATCGACGAATCGCTCGCCGAATTAACGGCCTCTGGAGACGAGCCCGCCGTTGTCAGTCACGAATACGCAGCGCAGCGGCTGGCCTTTCTGGCGATGTGCCAGGCGCATTCCAGCGATACCGCTGCAGCGCGCCGGACGCTTGATGAACTTCATACTTCGGTCCGCGGGGCGGCCGGTCCCCTCGGAAGAGAGACTCTGAATTTGCTTCGCGAGGCTGACGTTTGTGTGGACGGCGAGCGCAAGAACGAATCGAGCGCAACCGGCTCTCATATTGAAGATCGGTGAGCGCAATGACGCTTAAGCGAACGGCGCGCGGCGCACTTTGAATGACTTCCTTTCCCCGTTTTGTCACCTGTGTTTTTGGAGAACTCACAATGTCGCTGAAGAAAACGATCCCAACCCTCTGGCTGGTTGTCGCGATGAGCTCATTGGCCTCGGCTCAGGTCAAATTCGAGCGCAAGCTCCCGGAAGGAACAACTCGAAAGGTCGAAACGATGACCAAGATCGACCAGAAGATGACCATTGCCGGCATGGACATCGACACCGACTCCTCAGAACGCAGTGCGATGCAAATTACGACGGGAAAGCGCGACGCATCGGGAAACGTTCGAGTTCAGGAGAAGACCGAAAGCCTGATGGTCTCGACAAAGATCCAGGGAACGGAATACGAATTTGATTCGGCCAACCCCGAAAACACGGGCGCGTCGGCTTTCGAGTTCCTCCGGCCAGTGCACAAGGCGCTGGCCAAGCGCGTCACGACCACAGTCTACGACAAAGACAACAAGATCACACAGATCGAATTCGACCAGGATCCGCTCAACGGCCTGGACGAGATGGCTCGAAATCTGGTGAAAGATCAGCTCGATCCGGAAAAGATCAAAAATGCGGCCAATCAAGACCTGCAGATGTTTCCGACAGAAGCGGTCAACAAAGGTGATTCCTGGGAACGGACCGCCAAACGCAACCTGGGCGCCGGCCAGGTCATGACCGTCGCGACACGCTATACCTATGAAGGGGAGACTGAGAAAAACGGCAAGAAGTATGACAAGATCGTATCCAAAGTGCTTTCCGTCGATCTGACTGTGGAAGAGACTGCGGCGCCCATGTTTTCGATTAAATCCAGCGATCTCAAGCCGAGCGACTCGAAAGGCGAGCTGCTGTACGACCGCAAGCTGGGCGAGGTCGTCTATACGACGTCGATGGTTCAAATCACCGGTGACCTCGTCCTGGTGATCAATGGCATGGATCTCGACACCAAGCTCGAGCTCAAAATGGAAACGTCGACCCAGCCCAGGCAATGATGTTGCCCAATTCGAGGCTTTCGCCGGCGCAGCGAAGTTCGCCGGTGCGCTCGCCGCTTGCCGTCGAGCTACGGAATGCGATATTGTCTGGTCAATCCGCCACGGTCGTCGTCAATCAGGCGACGACCGTGGACGAGATTCCCAAAGGCAAACATTCCGGGAGTACGATGATGCCGCGACGCGTTCCGCGAGACCTGTTCCATCTTTTGATTGTCATGGTTTGCCTCGGCGGCTTCGCAGGGCGCGCAGAGGAGCCGGCCGCTTCGCGCGTCAAGGTCTACGGCGAATGGCGCATCGCGGTCAAGGCCGACAAAGGGAGCGAATACGATCGGCTCATCGAAACCGAGGGGCTGCCGCTCTTTCGGAAAGCGGGCGGCCGCATGGTCGGCTGGTGGAAGACGCTGATCGGCAACCTCTATGAACACGTCACGATCTGGGAATACGACGACATGGCGGCTTTCGAGAAGGCCATCGGCATTCTCGGAGGCGAAAAACGCTTCGCCGAGTTCGTCGCCAAACGCGATCCGCTGCTTTCAGGCGAAGAGAACCGATTTCTGAAATTGGCCGCCGGCGCCGCCTCGCCATCCTTGCCGGACCCGTCGAAGTTCGTGATTCACGAGACTCACCGCGTTCCCCTCAAGCGGCAGGGAGAGTATCTCGACTGGATGAAGCGCGAGGGGCTGAAGATGCTGGAAAAGCACGGCTTCCGGCCGGTCGGTCCCTGGACCACGGCAGTCGGTCGCTGGAGCGAAGCGACGCTCCTGTTTCGCTTCGACAGCCTGGCCGAGCGCGATAAGCTCATCGCTCGATTCGGCGCGACCGATGATGGGAAGAAATATGGCGAGCGATTGGGCGAGCTGGTGGACGAAGTCACGACGCGAATGCTCATTCCGGCCGATTTCGCCAAGCCGGCCGCCGGCCAGAAACAGGTCCAAAATGCGCCGGTCTCGTCTTCCCTCCTGCCGCATCTTGAACGGGTATCACCGCGCGTTTTCGCGGCCGGCTTCGCCGACAAGTTCCGATCGGCCAATTGCGGATTTTTTGCCGCCGGCGACAGTGCTGTGCTCATCGACCTGCCGCGCGGCGTTGGCGCAGCGGAGTTTTCAAAGGAAGTCGCGCGGCTGACCGGTTTCCCGATGCGGCGTCTGGTGCTGACGCACGCCGATAAAGACGATCTGGCGATCGTGAGCGACCTGGTCGCCGGCGGCGTTCGTGAAGTCATCGCCAGCTCTGCGGCGCGCGACGGCCTGTTGCGCGATCGTGCACCGGCGCCGGTGCTGCCGATTCGAGTCTATGATGTGCCGACCGATATCGACCACGGGACGTTGCGATTTATTCCGGTTGACGGTGTCGCCTCGGCAAGCGGCGCCGCCGTCGAAATTCCGAGTGAAGGCGTGCTGTTCGCAGGTCCTTTGGTCGTGAACGGCCCGCGCGCGCGGCTGGCCGGCTGCGAAACGGCCGAGTGGGTGGCGCAGCTCAGTGCCCTCGAAAGCCGCGGGTATGACAGAGTTATTCCCGGATTCGGATCATGGACGCTGCGCGATTCTATTGCGCGGCAACGGCGGTTCCTCGAAGAGCTTCGCTCGCAAGTGGCATATGCGGTTGCTTTGGGCAAGCCGCCCGAGGCGCTTGAAAAACACGTGCGGATTTCGCCGGGTTTTCAGGTGTGGATGCCTTATGACAACCCGGTGGCTGAGGACTTGCTCTTCGTCTATCGCGAATTGACCGCTCCGAACGCCCCCTTTAACGGCCGCGATCCGCGTCCGGACGACGCACGACCGCACGCGCTGGTAGTCATTGGCGACGGCCCGCACGAGCCTCAGCATCTGGAAAAAGGGCTCGCGCCGGCATTCGCGGCGGCCGGCGTCATTCCGCACTTCACCGTGGATGTGAAGGCGCTGTCGGCCGAAAGCCTCGCTCGCGTCAAGCTGCTCGTCGTTTTGCGCGACGGTTTGATGCGGCCCACCGATGATCCGAAATCGCACTATTGCTGGGTGACGCGCGAACACGAGCGGGCGGTCGTCGAGTTTGTCGAACGCGGCGGCGGGTTTCTGAATTTGCACAACGCGCTGGGGCTGTACCCCGATGACGGGCCATATTTGAAGCTGGCCGCCGGCAGATATATCGGCCACGGGCCGCTCGAACGTTTTCGCGTGGAAGCGATCGACGCCGAGCACCCGATTACTCGCGGAATCTCGCCATTTACGGTCGCCGACGAACAGCACACGCCTGTTGTCGATCGGCCGCGAGTGCGAATGCTGCTCAGAAGCCGGTCGGATGACGGAATCCTGGGGGACGCAGGCTGGGTGTATGAGCCGGGGTCGGGGCGACTGTGCCACCTGGCCTGCGGTCACACGCGCGAAGCTCTTTTGCACCCCACGTATCAAGAGCTAATGCGCAACGCCATGTTGTGGTGCCTCAAACTCGATGCACCGGCCCGGTAGCCTGTCCTGGCGAATGGAAACCGCGGATTTCGCGGCCCATAATCTTGCCTTTCTCTCTGTGGCCTCTGTGTCTCTGTGTTTCAAACATTTGCCGCGTCATGTACCAGTGACCGCGAGTTTTGAGCGATTCTTGGATTGGGACTCTCTGGCACCCCTCATCGGGGTGCTGCTCAATTCGGTCCCGCTCGTATCTATCCGCGCGTATCCGCGAAATCCGCGGTTTGTCTTTCCGTTTGCCACCTTAAAAATCTGCCCGGTGCAAAGATTTTTGCAGGGAGGTAATACGAATTCGGCTACACTCACCCTCGAATTCACACGAATTCAGCTACCGGCAAAAAACTGCGGCGCTTGCTCGCAGCGTGTCACTTTTTTCCCAGCGATCGCTGCTGCGCGAAGAATTCCTGCAGGATTGCGCGGCACTCTTCCGCCAGAACGCCGCCGATGACGGCGGCCTGGTGATTCAACCGCGCGTCGGACGTGATTTGGTAGAGCGTATGGCAGGCGCCGGCCTTGGGATCGGCCGCGCCATAGACGACCGTCGGCAGCCGCGCCTGGACAATCGCTCCGGCGCACATCGGACAGGGTTCGAGCGTGACATACAGCGTCGCATCGAGCAGCCGCCACGAGGACAGCGCCTCGGCCGCCTGAGTGATAGCGAGCATCTCGGCGTGAGCGGTGGGATCGCGGAGCAGCTCGCGCTGATTGTGAGCCGTAGCGATGACGCGCTCGCCGTGCACGATGACGGCCCCGACCGGCACCTCGCCCTCGTCGAACGCCTGGCGAGCCTCGTCGAGGGCGAGCCGCATCCAGCGTTCATGCGGCGAAAGCGGGTTCATTGGATTTCGGGTTTCGAGGTGCACGTTTTGCCTGGGAATGGCTCACGACTTGCGCGCGAAATTGGGACACGCGCTCATCAGTCGAATTCACACGAATCGTTCCATGTGCTCTTCAGATTGTCTGCCATGTCCCGGATTGTAACTTGTCTGCCGGCAACGCGGGAGCATGTCCGCACAAGCGAGACGCTTGTGCTACGACGTAGAGCAAGCGTCTCGCTTGCTCATCGCAGCGCAAGCTTCTCGCTGACGCGTCAATCCCGCGAGGTACCCCATCACCATGCCTTCTTGACGCTGACTCATTGGGCCGATAGTCTCGGCGGCACGATGGCTGGCCCATATCCTCTATTCGTCAAACGCGACGTCGACGGCTTTTTCGGCCTGTTCATCGACAATCTGGTGCAGCTTTTGTTGATCCCCATGCTCTGCGCAAAAATGTGCGGCATGTCGGGTGAGAATGGCCGGTTGATCTACGCTTACATCCTGCCCGGCGCGGCTGTCAGCATCCTCATCGGCAATCTCTTTTATGCCTGGCAGGCGCATCGGCTGGCCGCACGCACGAAGCGCAGCGACGTAACGGCCCTGCCGTTCGGCATCAATACGCCTTCGCTGTTGGTATACGTCTTTTTCGTGATGGCGCCGG
>DATGKC010000275.1:0-7147 GCA_035294845.1 Planctomycetaceae bacterium
GAATGCCGACTACAGTTGCGCCGACGCATCGCCGGCCGCTTTTCGCGCCTTCTCGATCGATTCCACGAGCAGCTCAATGTGCCGCACTTCAGAAAACGGGCTCATAATGTACGACTTGAGCGCAACGATGGGATCCCCGTAATCCGTTTCCCGGTGGCAGTCGGTGAATGAGATGGCGACGCCGCGCCCCTGAATGGCTTCGGCCTGAATGACTTCAAAAATGCGCCGATTGTAGGCATTGTATTCGCGAACTTTGTCGCGACAGGCCGGGTCGCGCCGCTCGCGAACTGCGAAGCTCGTGGCATCAACCCCGGCCGGATAAACGCGAAAGAGCGTAACCGGTCCAAAGTTTCCGCAGTTTAGAACCTGCACGCCGGAATATGCCTTGAGCCGCTCGCGCAGGGTTTCAGCCATTGTTACCAAATGCCCGAGCACGGCTCGCATGCCGTTTTTGCCGAACAGCAAGAGATTCGCCAGCGCCGCCAGCGCACCGCCGCCGGGGCGCGACGTTTCCAGCGTGAATTGTCCGGGGTGGTAGTTTGCCGCCTTGAAAAGATAGGGCATCGACGCGGCCGGTTGTGCGATGCGCGCAAGATCGGCTTTGTCGCGAACGAGAAACAGGCTTGAAACATACGGCGCGAATCCGGTTTTGTGAAAGTCAATGCCGATCGAATCGGCCAGCCCCAAATGCCGCACGCGCCGATGAATGCCCGTCAGAGCTCGCAACGTGCGCCCAGGAAATTCCAGCGGATTTTTGTCGAAATCGTAATCATTGAAAACGGCCCAGGCCCAACCGATCACCGCGTCGGCATGAATGTGCGGGACGTAATCCAGCGCGAACTCGTCGACCAGCCGGTCGCGGACGGCAACGATCTCGTGCAGGTCGTCCAGGCCAAAGGCATCGGTCGTACCCAGCGTGGCGATGATCGCGGCCAGCTTTTCCCCTCGCTTCAATAGATCGCGGCACATGCTTTCGAGCAGGCACGTTCGCATTTCGCTGCTCTCGTCCGTGGGAACGTCTGCGATCGAATCGAAGCCCATTCCCAGCCAGCCCGCGACCGTGCGGGCGGCATAGTGGGCGCATTCCGAACACACGATCCGGGAGGTTTCCCGCACGCCCTTGTGCATCGTTCCCGGGCACGACTTTTCGAGGCCGATTTTGACCCCGTACAATGTCGTACCTGTGCCCCCGAACGTGAACACGCCGCCCGAGCGCTGTGCGTCGTACCCCACAAGATCAGCCGCGATGCTGGCCGCCTCGATTTCGGCCACCGCCATGCGCTGTGATGATTCGTCGCTCACGAGATTGGGGTTATAGAGAGACGGCAGAAGACCGCCAATGATGCTGGGGATCGTGGGCGAAGGGGCCACATTGATTTGCGCCCGCGGATGTCCCGAGATAAACATACCTGAAAGATGTTCGACCACGTGCTCGGTAACGCGCTCGAGCGAGAGCGGGTGATCGCTCATGCGGCGAGTGCGGGCTTTGGCGAAGTCGAGCGATTCCAGGCTCCCGAGAATGGGACTTTCCGATTTCATCGCATCTGCCTGCCCGAGCGACCGCAATAGGCAGGGCACAAAAGCGTCGTCGTGGTCGCGACCGGAATCCGGTTGCACAAAAGTCCGCCGCAGCTCTGAGACAAGATGACTATAGAGAGCCGACATGCGAGGTCAGTGGTGGAGTGTTTTTAACATGTTCTCGACAAAATGACTTTCATCTGCAACAGGTCGCTCAAGGCTTTCGTCGTGCCAAAGCCGGCGATGATACACGCCATGAACAGGTATTTTCCATAATCGCTGGTCAATGCATTGAAGCCGCGGCGCTCGCAGACACCTGCCCGCACCGATTCGCGGCAAAACCAGGCGAACATCCGGGTCCTCGCGCCGATTGACGCCCCTCGACTGCGATGATACATTGAGTGCCCAAATAACATGGAATGATTGTCAGCACCCGAGGAATCGGAATCACAATGGGATCGGTCGAACGCACCCGAGAACTTCGTCGTCGTCGCTCGCGCAAGGTGAAACTGAAGAAGCTCCGCGCCCGGTTTGGCAAGGCCGCCAACGAAACCGAAAAGGCCGCCATTCTCGCCCAGGCCCGCCGCGTCAGCCCGCTGGTTTCGTTCGGCGAATAGCCCTTTCCGGCGGCGAACTGGCCCAAAAACCCCTCTGGACGCGCCGGGCCGCTGCTGCTAGCATCCGCCCCTCATTTCCGCTTTCCCCCCTGACAATTCGGCCGAGCGCTCGCCATGGCGTTTCGTTCTGGCGGCATCGATCGTTTTCCCGCGCATCAAGAAGGGAGCCTTCTCGTGCGGAACTTCACGTTTGTCAATCGGTCGCCGGCCGGCCGGCTTACGCTCGCGGCGATCGTGGCGGCGCTTGCCATTCTGGGCGACCGCGCAAATGCAGCACAACATATCGAGGCGGTCCGCGGTAGGCACTATAAGCTGACGCCTTCCCACGGTCCCTGGATGATTATGGTCGCCAGCCTGTTCGACGAGCCCGGTCACGTGGAAGAGCAAATCGCCAATGAGCTGGTGTTTCAGCTCCGCAAGAAAGGCGTGCCCGCATACACCTACCGCCTGGATAAGCAGACCGAAGACGTCGATGCGGTTGACCGCGTCGGACGCCCGTTGCGCAGAACGACGACCGCTCAACATGGAATGATCGCCGTGCTGGCGGGGAACTACCCCAGCTCCGACGACAAGTCGGCACAGCAGACAAAACAGTTCATCGAAAAATTCAAGCCAAAAATCAAGATCGAGTCCAAGGGAAAGGATGTTGAGGTTCCGCTTGCGCTGAGCAAGGCGTTCATCACGCCGAATCCGTTGATTCCCGCCGATCAACTGGCAAAGAAAACCCGTGACCCGCTGATCGCCCGGCTCAATCCGCGGGACGAGTATTCTCTGTTGAAAAATAGAGGCAAGTACACATTGGTCGTCGCCTCATTCAACGGCCAATCGTCGAACAATGCGAAAGCCACGGCGAAATTCGATCGAATGCTGGCCAATAAATCCAAAATCAGCCTCGACAACGCGGGTCGCGAGAGCTGGGAGCTCGTCACGACGATGCGCAAGCAGGGCATCGACGCCTACGTCTATCATGAGAGATACCGATCGATCGTGACTGTCGGCGAATTCAATTCGCCCAATGATCCTCGGATTGCCAAGCTCATCGAGAGTTTCCGCGCCAAAGAGAAGCTCAATCCGCAAACCAAGCAAACGGCGCTGGTCGCCGAGTCGATTCAGATTCCCGGCAAGAGAAAGGGCATTGACCCGCCGCTGAAAGCGTGGGTCATGGATCCGATCCCGCAATTGATGGACGTACCCCGGTAGTTGACTCTTGGCCCGGCCGCCGCGACACTTGGCCGGATGACCGCGCTTCCTCCCATCGTGCTGGGCAGCCGCAATCTCAAGAAGACCCGCGAAGTCGCCGAGATTCTGGCGCCGCACGGCGTCGTGCTCGAGAGCGTGGCCCTGTTCCCGCAGATTGCCGAGGTGGTCGAAGACGGCGAAACGTTCGCCGAAAATGCCGCGAAAAAGGCTTGTTTGCCGGCGCGCCAGCTCGCGCGGTGGGTCATTGGGGAAGACAGCGGATTGATGGTCGATGCTCTGGGGGGGCGTCCCGGAGTCTATTCGGCCCGCTTCAGCGGACCGGGCGCCACCGACGAGTCGAACAACCGCAAGCTGATGGCCGAGCTGGCCGGCGTCCCGCCCGAACGCCGCACCGCCGCCTATGTTTGTTCGATCGCGCTGGCCGATCCGACCGGCGCCCTGTGCCTTGCCGCCGAGGCCCGCTGCCGGGGCGTCATCGTCAGCGAGCCGCGCGGCGACGGAGGGTTCGGGTACGACTCCTATTTTCTGATCCGCGAATACCACCGCACGTTCGGCGAACTGCCGAGCCGTGTCAAGCACCGGATCAGCCACCGCGCCCGGGCACTTTCGGCGTTCATTCCCGGTTTGTTGAAGCGGCTTTACGGCAATTCCCGCAGGTAGATGTTTTTGAAGTACAGCGAGTTACCGTGGTTCTGCAATTCGATCTGCCCGGTGGGATAGATGGGTTTGTTGCGCTCCCAATAATTTTCGAGCGTGACCGCCGGCGCTACGAGCTCGCCGTTGAGATAGACCGTCACCTTTTCACCCACCATACGAATGAAGAACGTGTTCCACTGGCCGATCGGCCTGTCGGCCGTCTTGAGCGGCACTTTGGGATTCTCCGGCTTTTCGTTATTGAACAGGCCCCCTGAGCCGACCGGGTTGTATTTCGGATCCCAGATTTGAATCTGCGGGCTGCCGCGCAGATAAATTCCGCTGTCCCCCTTCTCTTCGATCTTCCAATCGACATAGAGGTCGAAGTTTTTGTAATCCTTGGCGGTGCACAGCGAGTCCCCCTTCCCGTCGAAAACGAGGACGCCGCCGGCGGCCTTCCAGTGCTGGCGCATCTTCTCGTCGGCCTTCGCCTGCGCGTCGGCCAACTGCGCAGACGTCATCTTGGCGCGCGTCGGCGGATCGGCCACGAGTCCCTTCCAGCCGGTCAAATCTTTGCCGTTAAAGAGCGCGGTGAATTCCGGCGGCGGGACGTTGTCTTGCTTCTCATCGGCGCGCGCTGCAAACGCATCAATGCTGCAATAGACCAAACCAGCGCTGAGCAACAACAGGCGTCTCGACATTTCGGGGCTCCTTATTCGATGCGATTCTCTAGGCAGAAAAACCGGCGGCCCGTATGGTAAGCCGCACGTCGCGCGATTTCCAGGTTTGCCGACGCGATGTCAATTTCTTCGCTTCCGGTGAGTGGCGGTGGCGTATCCCATGACCGTCCGTTACGATAGCGAGGAACCTAAAAACGGAGGACCAAAATGCGTCTGATTGCGGCGGCGATGGTGTTGGTGGGCATGTCTGCGGCGAGCGGCACCGCCCTGTGGGGGGGCGACTGGCCGCAATTTCGAGGGCCGAACGCCTCGGGCCTGGCTGTCGCGTCGAGCCATCTTCCCGTCGAAATCGGGCCGTCCGATGGCGTCGTTTGGAGCACTCCTTTGCCGCCGGGGCACTCGTCTCCCGTCATCTTCGGCCGGCGAATTTATCTCAACGCCGTCCGCGACCAGAAGCTCTTGGTCATGTGCCTCGACCGCGCCGATGGCAAGGTGCTCTGGGAAACCGAAGTGCCGCACGATCGGCTCGAAGAAATTCATCGGATCGGCAGCCACGATCAATGCACGCCGGCCGCTGACGGCGAGCGCATCGTGAGCTTCTTCGGATCGGCGGGCCTTTTCTGCCACGACGTTGAAGGAAAGCTGCTTTGGAAGCGGCCGATGGGGCCGTTCAAAAACACGTTCGGCGCCGGCAGCTCGCCCTTGATTGTCGACGACCGGGTGATCCTCTGTCAGGACCACGACACCAATTCGTTCATGACGGCGCTCGACAAGCGGACAGGAGACCAAATCTGGCGAATCGACCGCTCGGAGTTCCCGCGCAACTACAGTACGCCGATTATCTGGAACGTCGGCGGCAAAAAGCAGATCGTCGTGGCCGCCACGCTGCGAGTCGCCGGATACGACTTCGACACGGGCGTAGAGCTTTGGACGGTGCGGGGTCTCGCGCGCTTCATCACGGCCACTCCGGTGATCGGCGAAGACAACACGCTTTACGTCGCCGGCTGGGCCGCCGGAGGCGACGACGGAGGCCTCAAGTTCACCGTTTCTCCCTTCGACGACGTGCTGGCCGAATTCGACAAGAACCAGAACGGCACGTTCGAAGAGGACGAGCTGCCCGAGGCGGATCCGATTCGCATGCGCTTCCCGCAGGTCGACCGCGACAAGACCAACAGCATCACGCGCGAAGAGTACGAGTACTTTCGCAAGCTGTTTCAGGTGGGGCGGAACGTCGTCGTGGCAATTAAACCGGGGGGAAAAGGAGAGGCCACGCAGTCGCACCTGCTCTGGACCTATGCCCGACATGTGCCGTTCTGCGCGTCGCCCGTGATCGTCGACGACCGTTTGTATTCGGTGAAAGACGAAGGCATCGTTTCGTGCCTCGATGCCAAGAGCGGCAAGCCCCTCAAGCAAGGGCGCGTGCAGGCGGTCGGCGCCTATTACAGCTCGCCCGTTGCCGGAGACGGCAAGATCTATCTCGTCAGTGAAGAAGGCAAGCTCACAGTCATCAGCTCGACGGGCGATTGGCAGGTGTTGCACACGGCCGATTTCGGCGAAAATGCCTACGCCACGCCTGCAGTCGTCGACGGCCAGATCTTTCTGCGAACCGTCGGCCACCTGTACTGCTTCGGGAGCGAAGCCCACTGACGATTCATGGACAAAGTCGCCTACCTGGTCTTCGATTGCGAGGCGATTGCCGACGGCGAACTCATCGCCCGCGTGCGTTATCCACACGACGCTCTCGCGCCTCCGCAAGCCATTCGGCGATATCGCGACGAGGTTCTTGCCGAGCGCGGCGACGGAAAGGATATTCTCCCCGTCACGTTTATGCTGCCGATTTCGGTCGCTGTGGCCAAGGTCGACGCGCACTACCGCCTGCTCGACCTGTCGGTTCTTGATGCGCCGCAGTTCCGGCCTCACGTCATCACCAGGCACTTCTGGACCGGCTGGCTCAAGTATGAGCGGCCGACGCTGGTGAGCTTCAACGGCCGCGGATACGACGTGCCTCTCCTGGAGCTGGCCGCCTTTCGGTACGGATTCAGCGTGCCGTTCTGGTTCAACATCGAAGCCAAGTCGTTTGAACAATCCCGTTACCGCTACAACTGCGACGCGCACATCGACCTGTGCGACCTGCTTACCAATTTCGGCGCGATGCGGTTGGCCGGGGGGCTGAACCTGGCGGCCAACTTGATTGGCAAGCCAGGGAAGACGGGGATCGACGGTTCGAAAGTGCAGGACATGTACGACGCGGGGCAGGTGCAGGAAATCAATGATTATTGCCGCTGCGACGTGCTCGATACGTATTTCGTGTTCCTTCGCAGCCGTGTCTTGCTGGGCAAACTCAACCTCGACGAAGAGCAGAAACTGGTGAGTGAAGTCAAAGCGTGGCTGGAATCGCGGGCCGAAACCATTCCCGTTTACGCGCACTATCTGACGCACTGGGGCGAGTGGCGCCCTCCGCAGGATTAACTCGACACGCTTGCGAAAATGGCGCAGTCG
>DATGKC010000276.1:0-2079 GCA_035294845.1 Planctomycetaceae bacterium
GAAGCGGCGAACGTGAAGTCTGACGCCGGTCTGGCCCAGCCACCGCCATTGAGGCCGTGCAGACTCGTGTCGTTTCCGAGGGGAACTGTTCCCTGATAGACGTAGGGCCGCGCCGCCGATTCGACCACGGCCAGCGTGTTCGAAAGGCCATCTTGAATTTGCGCGAATGTGTGCTGCGTATTGACGGCCAGGAAACCCTTCACTGCGGTAGGCCAGTTCTGCCCACCGTAATATCCAGTCACGTTATCGGTCGACACCCCAGCGTAGTACGCCGGCACTGCCGCTTGCAGCAAACCGACGAGCGTGGGATCGAGCCCGTTCGAGGCGGCATAGTCGGAGATGGCGACTACGCCGACGGCATTGCTGATGGCCGGATCAACGTCCAACCGCAATGGATTCTCCGGACTTGAAGGGCATGCCGTGAATTTGATCGGGAGGGAAGCCAGCGCCAGGTTTGGGGCTTTGTCCCAGCTCTTGGTCGGGTCGTACTGATTCGAGATGTCGGTTGCCTCGAGGTAGGGCAGGAGCTGAGTGATGAAGCCGTATCGAGGCAGCGTCGTGTTGTTCGACGGCGGCCGCAGGCTCGACGGCAGTTTCTGGTACGTTCCGTAAAAACTGTGGATGGCGATTCCGATTTGCTTCAAGTTGTTCTGGCACTGGGTGCGGCGCGCCGCCTCGCGGGCAGCCTGGACGGCCGGCAAAATGAGCGCCATGAGTATGGCGATGATCGCAATCACCACCAGCAGCTCGACGAGCGTGAAACCGGCGTTCTTGCGCGCCCCGGTATCCGGCCGCTGCGGGGGGACCCTCCTTGAGTTCGAAATTCGACGCATGATCTTCCTTTCCTGAGAATTTGGTTACCGCGTTCGACCGAAGAGACACACTTGCCAGACAACGCTTCAATTCTTGAAAGTGATTGGCGGAAACTGATTGTCCCGTTCTGCGACAGTGACACGGATGGGCGTGGTCTTGGGGTTGCTATAGACGGCGGGAATCACGTTGGCGCGCGGCGCGTCTTCTCCGCCGCTTCCCGGCAGAGGACGGCGCCATTCGACCGTCGCCACGTACCGTCCGGCCGGAGCGCCATCGCCGGGTTGATAGGTGGTGAGGTCAAACTTCCCATCGGCTTTGACGGATGCCTTGGGCCGCACCGAGACCGAAGCATCTTCCGGGTGCAAAATGATTGCGGCGCCGAAAGCTGGTTCGCCGTCCAATTGCAGCTCGCCCCGAAGCCGATAGACAGCGAACCGCCCATCGTCGGATTTTCCGCCGACGATCGACCATCCCAGCCAAAGCAGTGCAATAACGCCGACTGCGGCGACCGCATGCCAGGCGCGGAATGGCAAGTTCCACTCGACGCGCCGCCGCACGGGACGGATTCGGGGATTTGGGCGGCTCTTTCCCTGGTTTGTCTTGCGGATCACCATGCCGTCGACAAACTTTTCGACGCCGGGAATTTGGCGGCAAAGATGCGCGATGAGCTGCATTTCATAGGCGGAAGGGACTTCACCGGCCACGACGACCACTCCGTTGTGCACTTCGATCCGCAGTTGGCAGCTAGAAGCCAGGTTGTACTTTTGCAATTGTTCCATGATCTGCTCAGAGAGCGCACGCCCGTCAAATTGGGCCGCCGGCGTCACCTCAGCGTCTGGCAATGCGGCCAGCATCTCCGAAAACGCATGGGAATTGTCTGCCGGCCGCTGCTCCGGAGCCTTGGAAGGCCGCCGGATCTGCGAAGATTCTTTGATCGATGCCTTTTCGGGCGGTTTTTTGACGGTCATGGGGCGCTCCTCGGCCGCGGGTCACAGTCTTGTTGAGCGTTGAAACGGTTGCCGCTGGCCCTATTGCCGCTGGTAAATGCTGTCGAAGAGGGCGCCCTCGGCAAAGAATTTCGTTTGCGCCGCATCGAAATCGGCCGCGATGGCTGAAATCGGGACCAGTTCGATGCTTCGAAACGTCTCGCCATGCCGTGCCAGGATTTCCGGATTGATCGGCCGGTAAAAGTGCTTGGCAATGACCTCCTGCGCCTGGTCGGAATAGAGGTGGGTGAGGTACGCTTTGGCGGCTTCGCGCGTTCCT
>DATGKC010000277.1:0-5383 GCA_035294845.1 Planctomycetaceae bacterium
TGGCACCCCTCATCGGGGTGCCAGCGTTCGATTGCCGATATCCGGGGGTGGTCGCTGCGCGACGACCCCCGGCTAAATTCTTGCACCCCTCATCGGGGTGCCGCGCGGTTCGGTCCCGCTCGTAGCTATCCGCGCGTATCCGAGAAATCCGCGGTTATTTGTTTTTCTTAATCGCTTTGGTTGTCCGCCGCGGCGGATCGGCCGCGCTGCGTACTTCGTGGTCTTTATGCGGGATAAAACAGCGGCTGGGCAGTTGGCGTTGCCGACGACGATACGTTGTGCACGGCGTTCGCGCCATTCCGACCGTCGCCCGGCACAAGCGAGACGCTTATCGTCCTCGGGGACAACGTTCCCCCGGTCGAATCGCACCCGCTGGCGCTTTTCGAGCTTGGGTGACGACAGCCCGATGCCGCAATTCCGCATTAAATCGGCGTGACGTTTTCGGCACACGGGCCTTTGGGACCGCGGCCTTCCGTGAAAGATACTTTCTGACCTTCCCTGAGATCCTCGAAGGAGCAGCCCTGGACGCTCTTCGAATGAAAAAACAGGTCTTTCTCTTTGCCGACGTCGATGAAGCCGAATCCCCGGTCGGTCAGTTTCTTGATCTTGCCTTCAGCCATTTTTGCGATTCCTGGAGCGACTTTCGGGATACACGCCCGGCACACTGCCGGCAGTCCGCCCTCGGCGAGTCGAAAGAAGTGTATCCGTCCGGCGACGATACCGCAAATGCGCCGGCGAGGGGATTCAGACTGCCTCCGATGATTCTTCCGCGCTGTCCGTGTTGTCGGAGCGGTCGGGACAACAGCTTTGACATCATCGGCGGCCCCTGGCCTCGCATCACCTTCCGATGTTGGAAGTGCAATGGTGAGTTTGTCATCTGGTTCAACGGTAAGCGCGGTGACCAAGAGACATGGGAAAAGCCCGTCCTCGCGCTGAAGTGGCCTTACGCCTGGGGTATCTACAAGCGGGAGAATATTCCCGAACCAAACGCGGCACCGAATCGCGGCCCCATGCGGTTCGGCAATTAAGGCACAGCCGGATCGTCAGTGGTCGACGAACTGTAAGGTCCGAGCGCACAAAGGCCCGCGCAGGCACCAGAACGACGCGCGCCGGCCGTGAATACGCCGGCAACGAATTGGTGCCCGCTCCTGTAAAATGTCGCGTTCATGGCGGCGCCAATTCATAGCAGGCGATTTCTTCGGCGTTTCGCACATACAGCCGGCCGTGGGCCAGGGCCGGGTGATTCCAGGTCTTGCCTTCAATCACCTGGAAGCGGCACAGCTCGTCGTGCTTTTCCGGATTGGCGGCAAGCAGCACGGCTTCGCCCGACTCGGCAAGGATCAAGAGCAACTCCTGATCGGCCAAGAGCAGCACCTGGCCGTGGCCGTAGCGTCCTTTTTTCCAAAGGCGCTTTCCGGTTTCTACGTCGATGCAGGCGAAGATGGCTTCGTCGAACCCGAATGCGGCCCCCTTGTGAACGACGAAATCGTTGAACGAGGGATGAATGCTCCCGGAGGCCCACCGCTTTTCGACCTTCCATGCGTCTCCCTCATGCACAAGGTCGAGCATCGCCAGGCCGAATTCGGCGACCGACGTGACGAGCACCTCGCGATCGCGCAGCGGATGCGGCTGCAAAGACAAGGGAGCGCCCGGCATGGGGCTGGGATGTTTCCACATGACATTGCCTGTTGTGGGTTCGACGGCGATCAACCCGTCGTCATTGAGAGAGAGTATCTGCGGCTGGCCGCCGAGCCAGGCCAGATGCGGCGAGCTGTAACTGCCGTGGCCGGTCGGGGCGCTCCAGGCCGGCCCTCCTGTGTCGGCGCGATAGGCGAGCAGCCCTTTGCCGTCGTCTCCCCCGGCGAACACGATGACCAGATCTTCAAATGCGAGAGGCGAGCTTGTATATCCCCAAGGTTGTGGTTTCGCGCTTGCGCCCGATTCCGCCGCCACGTCGTGCGACCACAATCGTTTGCCGGTCGCCGCATCGAGGCAATTGAGTATTCCCGTGGCTCCCGCGGCGTAAATGCGGCGGCGTCGAAGAGAGGCGTGGCGCGCGGCCCCGCGCCGGCCACATTGTCGGAGAAGCGGGCGGTGTCTTCGTGCACCCAGATTTCGCGGCCGTTATGGGCATCGAGGCAAACGACCGCCTCGCTTTCGCCGCGCTGCTCCTGCGTGAATAGCCGGTCTCCCACGATCGCCATCGACGACCATCCGGGACCGACACGTTGCTTCCAGACGCGGCGCGGCGGGGAAGTATTCCAATCGGTTCGGATTTGAGCGCCGTGGACGACGGCGTCTCGGTTCGGGCCGCGGAAGCCGGGCCAGTCGCCCGGCTGGAGCGCCAGCGTCTCTGAGTCTGCACTTTCGTCGCTCATCGCGTCTTGGGCCCGAGCAGCGTCGTCGGCCGCGCGGGCCTGTGCGCGCTCCGCCAGAAAAAGCTCTTCAGCGGTGGGCGACCATCGCCAATGAATGGCGGCCTGTTGTTCGCCGCTGAGGCCATCCATGCGAATCAGTGGAAAGTAGGCCCAGGTGCAAAGAACCACGGCGATGCCGACAGCCTGCGGGCGCGCCAGGGGAATCCACCTGGCGATGAGCATCCAAAGCGTGGCGGCAGTGAATACGCAGGGAAGGCCATAGGTGACGATTCCAAATACGCCGATCGTTTTGTCGACAAAAAAGCTTGCGGCGATTCCGCCGGCTGCGGTAATGAGCAGGCCCAGGAACCGCTTCCGGCGGCTGATGCGGCCGCTCATCAGCCACCAGATCGTTAATGAGAGAACGAACAGTCCGGCGGCGGCCATGCGGGCGAGAAAGCGGACGAACGTGATCATTTCGATGTGTTCCGAGCCGATCGAGTAGGCCCAAAAGGCAGCCACCAGAAAAATCGCCGGCCAAAGGCGCGGGGGCGCGGCGGGCGCAGCTTGCGATGTGGGCTGATTCTGAGTCGGCGCGGGGAGGGCATCGCCGTTCGTTGAATTAGACATGTTTTGCAATCTCGGTCATGTGGGGATTTCAATCCATAATACGGCGCAGAGGCTGCGCCGGGTTATTCGCCGGCAAGTCGCATTTCTTGAACCGCGGATGAGAGCATTTTTGCGGCTCCGCGATTGCGTCGCTCGGACGCAACCGCCATAATTCGTCGGACTCTTCGAGAAACTCGCCAAATGCATGGACTGGCATTCATCACCCACATGGCGACGGCGCTGGCCCTGGGGACGGCGATCGGCCTCGAACGGCAACTTCGTCAGCATCCGGCCGGCCTCAGAACGAATGCACTCGTCTCATTGGGGGCCGCGCTCTTTGTTTCGCTGTCGCAACTGATCGATCAGGAAGGCGATCGCACTCGCATCGCGGCCCAGGTCGTCAGCGGCATCGGATTTCTTGCGGGCGGGGTCATCCTCCGCGAAGGATTCAGCGTCCGCGGCATGAATACGGCCGCTACGATGTGGTGCACAGCGGCCATCGGATCGCTGGCCGGCGGCGGCTTTTTGCTCGAATCGACGATCGGCGCCGGGTTCGTCTTGCTCTTGCATCTGACGATGCGGCCGATCGTCAACCGGATTGAAGAAGGTCGCAAGAGCGCCGGCGACGTTGAGACGCATTACCGAGTCCAGGTGGTCTGTCCGGCTGATCAGGCCGCCGTGGTGCGCACGATTCTCATGCGCCATGTCAACGCGCAACAGCACATGACTGTCCAGGGTCTCTCGACGCGCGACGCAGATCAACCTGGAATCTCGTGCATCGCCGCGGAAGTGTTCTCCACCGAGCGCAATGATCGGGCGATGAACGACCTCGTCTCTCGCGTGGGCATTGAACCCAACGTCACCGGCATCAGTTGGGAAAAACTGCACTGACGCAGGATCCCGAAATCTCGCGATCATCCTTCAGCGGTGAGCAGTCGGCTGCCTTCGATCAGGGCTTCGGCCGTCCAGGCCATCAGCCAGATCAGGTTCTCGAGCGGCTTCTTCGAGGTCTTGCCGCTGACTTTGAGATAACCGTCCGGCGGATAAGTCTCGCGCCCGGTGTGCTCGAACAGCCAGCGCCACGTTTTTTTCAGGCGAGGCGCGAAGGCCGCGTTACTTTCAGGGGAGAGAATCTTCTCCCGCATGAGTGCCGTGTGCAAGAGCACGGCGGCTGCCGCCATGCCGACCCATTTATCGTCGCGCCCGAACATGCCGTGCGCGCCGTCATCGAACTGGCACGCCTCGTAACACCAGCCCAACGCCTTGGTGCATTTGTCATCGAGCTCGTCGCGAGTCGTCTTGTCGGCCACATGCGGCCTCAATCGCAGCAGGAAATCGGCGACGAGGTAGGACGAAAAACCCCAGCCCACCTGGCTGAAGTCCTGCCCTTCGAAATGTTCGGCGCCGGTTCCCGACCAGGGGCCGACGAGCCAGGTTCCCAGGCGGGACGACCACACGCCGCGGCCGGAACCTTTGACATGTTCGGTGAGAAAGTACTCGGCCAGGCCAAGAGCATCTGTCAAAGCGGGCTCATGTTTCGAAAGAGTGAAAAATCCGATGAGGCCGTTCCCCACTTCGGCAAGATCGCATGAAAACTGGGCGTCGGGTTGATCGCCGAGAGGATAGCCCACGCCGAAATAACCCTCCTTGCGCCGATGCTTTTGCAGCCAGCGGTAAACGGCATGCGCCTTGAGCTCGAAAGCGTCTTCGCGCGGATTGTGCCGGCAGAATAATTCGTAGCACGGCGAGAGGGCCTTGCCGAACATCCAGGCCGATGAGAGCAGATTCCGCTCAGCGCCGTCGAGCGTGATTTTGCTGACGTAGGGTTCGCGCGGATCGTGAATGCAGTTCATGTAGAAGACGGCGAAGCGGTCTGCCGCCGCCTTGTACTCGCCGGCGCCCGTTTCTTCGTAGATGCGGTAGAGCGCCTTGAGCATTGGCGCGAAACCGTGCAGATGATAGGCGTTGAACCGTCCCGGCGTGCGGTAGGGGCACTTGACGGGGTCGAGCCCGCCGCAGTCGCTCTGCCAGAGCACGAACTGATTCGCCAGGTCGAGCGCGTGGCGAATCGGCGCTTGAATTCCTGCTGCGCGTGCCGCGGCGTCAGACTGCGGAGCTCCGGCGGCGGCCAATCCGGCGCGCGCCGCCAAAGTCGCGCCTCCCAGCGCCGCTCCGAAGAATTCACGGCGGGCGAACGAATTGGCGCGTCTTTGAGCGGTCATGCGATGTTCCAGTTGGTCCGGTTCTATGCTTCCCCTTGACGGTCATCCGATTGACGCATTAGAGTGTTTTTATGTGTGAAAATCGAGGCCCTGCGGTCGCTTTGGAGCGCGTCATGGGCTGGCGTGTGGTGCTGGCGCTATTGGCATTAGCCGCGACGGCACGCGCCGATGAATCGGTCGATTATTCACGCGACA
>DATGKC010000278.1:0-2966 GCA_035294845.1 Planctomycetaceae bacterium
AGCCGCAGCGGCAGCGGCTCGGCCAGTTCGCCGATGTCCCATTTGGGCAGGCACGTTTCGGGAAGCTGCGCATCGGCGTTCGGGGAAGTCGGACCGGTTGTCGATTCGGGCAGTAACGCTGATGACATCGGCTGGTTTTTCCGGTTTGAGAGCGATGAGGACCGGGGAAGCGCAAGTTTGTAGGATAATCATACCGGTGCACGATTCGCAATGACCGGACCTGCCGCAAACTCAATTGGCAGAAAGAAATTGGCGCGCGACTGTGCTGGCCGCAATTGCGGGAATCTATGCCCGCCCCACCAGCTCCGGGATCGGCTTGCCATCCTGCAGGATGGGGATCGGGCGACCGGAAAAGTTGAGGATCTGCACGCGCGAAGCGTCGATGCCCAGGTGGTGATAGAGCGTGGCGACAAAGTCCTGGACCCCCAGCCGACGCTGGACGGCGTTCTCGCCGCGCGCGTCGGTCGAACCGATCACCTGGCCCGGAGTGATGCCCCCCCCGCTGAACAGAAACGACATGGCGAGGGGCCAGTGGTCGCGGCCTGGCTGGATGGTGCCTGTCGGCCCGCTGGCGAGCCCTTCGCCGCTGCTGGGCGCATAAGAAATCTTCGGCGTGCGCCCAAAGTCTCCACCTACGACCACCAGCACGTGCTGATCGAGTCCCCGCTCGTGGATGTCTTCGATCAGCGCGCTCACGGCCTGGTCGAACAGCGGAGCGCGCATTTTCATGGCATCGAAAATGTGATGGTTGACGGCGTGATCGTCCCAACTTTGGGTGCGCCCGCACAAAGGCCCGTTGAGCGTCGCGGTGACCAACTCAACGCCCGATTCCACCAGCCGGCGCGCCAGAAGACATTGCTGGCCCCACGCATTGCGGCCATAGCGCTCGCGGATTCGCGGGTCTTCCTGTGAAATGTCAAACGCCTGGCGAGCGGCCGAACCGTTGAGCAGATTCCACGCTTGCGTCTCGAATCGGTCGAGCGCCCGCATGTTGCCCCCCTGGTCGATTTCGCGATGCAGGCGATCGAGGCTCACGCGCAGTCCGATCCGCTCTTCCAGGCGAGCGGCCGTTGCTCGATCTTTCATCCCGATGTTCGGCACTTCGAATTCGGGCGAATTCGGATCGCCATAAATCGCGAACGGATCATAGGCCGGTCCCAGGTAGGCCGAACCGAGATAGGGAATCGGTTTGACCCCCACATAGTTCGGAATCTCGGGGTCGGCATCGGCACGCAGGTAATTGACGATCGAAAAAAGATCGGGATCCTCGGGCTTTAATCGCCGTCCCTGAATCGGGTGGCCGGTGAAAATCTGTTGCGGCCCGTCGTCGTGACAAAATCCCGTGTGCACCAGCGATTTGAGCACCGTGAATTTATCAGCGAGCGCCGCCTGGCGCGGCAGCAGTTCACAGAATTGCAGGCCCGGCACGCGCGTGTCGATCGACTCGTACGGTCCGCGATATTCGCTGGGAGCCTCCGGCTTGGGATCGTAGGTTTCGATGTGGCTGGCCCCTCCGTGCAGCCAAACGACGATGATCGCCGAGCGGCGCGCAGCCGGCGCGGCAGCGTGAGCACGCAGCTTGAAGAGCTCCGGCAGGCTCAGTCCGGCAAACCCGGCAAGGCCCAGCCGCAGACAATCGCGCCGCCGAAGAGGGCCGGCGCAATGAGGCCGCATGGCGTCCTTCATTCAGATAATCCGATTCTCCAGGCGCAGGAATCGCATGAACAATGGTTGATATTACAGCAGCCGGCGTTTCGACGCAATCTTGGCTGCGCCAGTACGATCAGGACTCTGGCGAGCTCCGCCACGCTGCTCTTGGCCGTAGCGGAAGTCGCCAGACTTCCGACAACCGTCGCCAGACTTTCCGACTCAATCGCCAAACTTGCGCCAGCGGGTGCACGACGCGGATTGTCGCAGGGATCGGAATCACTGTATACTAAAATCTTCCGGAGCGCATCGAGCAGAATGTTCACGCTCGGGAGACGCCCGCGCCGGTGTGGCACGTGAATTCGGCTTAAAGCGCGTCCGCAAAACGGTGTTTCAGCGCCGTCCGGATCGACGCATTCGTTTCGTGGCGAGGCTGTGAATGCCCGTTTCGGTCGAGAATTTTCTGAAATTTCTCAGCGACAGCGGAATTCTCTCGTCAGACGACGTGCTCGGCCTCAAGGCCAGAATTCCCGAAGACAAGCGTAGCGACGACGCGCAGGAATTGGCTCGCGAGCTCGTGCGGCAGAAAAAACTGACGCTCTTTCAGGCGAACGCCCTCTATCACGCGAAGCTCAAAGGGCTCACTCTCGGAAACTATGTGCTGTTGGATCGCATCGGCTCCGGCGGCATGGGCTGGGTCTTCAAGGCCGAGCACCGCCGCATGAAGCGCATCGTGGCCGTCAAGGTCCTTTTCCCGGCGACGTTGAAGGACCCGGACGTGCTCAAGCGTTTTCACCGCGAGGTCGAGGCGGCCGCCAAGCTCACGCACCCCAACATCGTCGCCGCCTTCGACGCCGATGAATTCGAGGGAAAGCATTTTCTCGTGATGGAGTTTGTTGACGGGGCTGACCTGGCGCGGCACGTCAAAGAGCACGGCCCGATGCCGGTCGATCAGGCGCTCGATTGCATCCTGCAAGCCGCCCGAGGCCTCGAACACGCCCATGCGCAGGGAATCGTCCACCGCGACATCAAACCGGCCAATTTGCTGCTCGACAAGCACGGCACGGTCAAGATTCTCGACATGGGACTGGCTCGCATTCAAGAAGCGGCGAGCTCAGCCGTCCCGACCGCCGAAGCCGCCGCGCTCACGCAGTTGGGCAGCATCATGGGGACCGTCGACTTCATGTCGCCCGAGCAGGCCCTCGACTCGCGGCATGCCGACCAGTCGTCGGACATCTACAGCCTGGGCGCCACCCTCTACTTCTTGCTGTTGGGCAAACCGATGTACGAGGGAGACACCATCATGACGCGAATTCTGG
>DATGKC010000279.1:0-2518 GCA_035294845.1 Planctomycetaceae bacterium
CGGCCCCAGTCGAGGACTTCAGCCTGCCCCAGAGAGAGCGGCTCGACCGCGCGCTCGACGCATTCGGCGCCGGCTTTCGGATATCGAATGGATACCGGTCCTGCGTAATCCAAAGCGAATTCCAGCATGCCCTTGACGTCCTTCTCATCGCCAGGCGCCATGACGACCATGTTCGGAAAGACCCGCATGTACGTGTTGTCGAAGGCCCCGTGGTGCGTGGGGCCATCCGGCCCGACCACGCCCGATCGATCGAGACAGAACGTGACGGGCAGGTTTTGCAGCGCGACTTCCTGAAAGATCTGGTCGAAGCTCCGCTGCAAAAATGTGCTGTAGATATCGACGATGGGGCGCATGCCGGCCTTGGCCATTCCCGCGGCAAACGCCACGGCGTGTCCTTCGCAGATGCCCGTGTCGAAGAAGCGATCGGGGAACACCGAACGAACTTTTTGCAGCTTGTTTCCCTCGCACATGGCGGCCGTCAATACGACCACCTTGGGATTGGTCTCCATGGCGCCGTAGATGGCATCGCTGACCACGTCGGTATAGGCGCGAGACGAGCTCTTCTTGACCGAGACGACTTCATTTTCACGGCGCTCGAACGGCGGCGGCGTATGAAACAGCACGGGGTCTTCGCACGCCGGTTTGAAGCCGTGGCCTTTCTCGGTGAAGACGTGCAGCAGCACCGGCCCCTTAAGGTCTTTCACCATCTCGAGGTATTCGCGCAGCGAAGAGAGATCGTGCCCGTCGATCGGGCCGATGTAGCGGAACCCGAGCTGTTCGAACAGCATCCCCCCGTGCAGCGAGGCCTTGAGGACTTCCTTCGCCTGGAAGAGCACTTTTTCGACCGCGTCGCCCACGATGGGAACTTTGTTCAAAAGCCAGCTCACATCGCGTTTCATCTCGTTGTAGAAAGGCCCCAGCCTGGCCTGATCGAGATACCGCGCCAGCCCGCCCACGCGCGGGCAAATTCCCATTTTGTTGTCGTTCAGAATGACCAGAATATCTTTGTTGAGTCCGGCCGCATTGTTGAGCGCCTCGAACACGATGCCCGAGGGGAGCGCGCCGTCTCCGATCACGGCCACCGCGCGGCGGTTTTCGCTCAAGAGATCGTCGGCCGTCTTAAGGCCCAAAACGCTCGACACGCTGCAGCCGGCGTGACCCGTCATGAAGAGGTCGTAGGGGCTTTCGGCCGGGTTGGGGTAGCCCATGAGGCCCCCCTTCTGCCGAATCGTCGGAAACTCGGCAAACCGACCCGTGAGCAGCTTGTGCGGATAGATTTGGTGGCCCGTATCCCAGATCAGCCGGTCCTTGGAAAAGTCGAAGACCAGGTGCAGCGCCAAACAAAGCTCAACGACGCCCAGATTGCTCGCAAAATGAGCCGTGCGGGTCGAAACGACCTGGCACAAGGCGTCGCGCATTTCGCACGCGAGCTTTTCGAGCTCGGTGTCCGACAGATTCCTGAGGTCGGCGGGGGATTCAATCCTTGAAATGAGTTCGTTCTTCATTTAGTGGTCTCTTTCCAGAACGAATTGAGCCAGCGATTCCAGCCGCCGGCCGCGCTCGCCAAACGGTTCAATCCACTTGCAGGCTTCTGCAATTTGGCACTGAGCGCGCAAGACGCTTGCTTCTTCTCCTAACAATGACGGATAGGTCAATTTGCCTCGCGAGGCGTCTTTTCGAGCCATCTTGCCCATCGCCCGCGAACTTCCGCACACATCCAAGAGATCGTCTGTAATTTGAAACGCCAACCCCAGGCACCGACCGAAATTGGCCAGGCGGTGCCGGTCTTCTTTGCCGGCCTGCGCAATGCGGGCCCCCATCGTGAGGGCGCTCGCCAGCAGCGCTCCGGTTTTGCGACGGTGAATTCCTTCGAGTTCTTCGAGCGAAGCCACGGTGCGTCCTTCGGCTTCCAGGTCGGCCACCTGACCTCCCACCATGCCCGCCATGCCGGCCGCCCGCGCCAGGTCGGCGCAGCAGGCAGCGGCAATTTCGGGGGGCGTCACGTCGCGCGCCAAAACCTCAAACGCCAATGTCAGCAATCCATCACCCGCAAGAATCGCCAGACCTTCACCGAACACAACGTGATTTGTGGGACGTCCGCGGCGAAGGTCGTCGTTGTCCATAGCGGGCAGATCGTCGTGGATCAACGAATAGGTGTGCACCATCTCAATCGCGCACGCGGCGGGAAGCGCGGCCTCGGCCTCGCCGCCGCAGGCTTCGCATGAGAGCAGCACCAGAATCGGCCGCAGCCTCTTTCCTCCGGCGAGCAAGCTGTACGACATCGCTTCGTGCAATCGCGATGGAATGCCGGGCGCCGGCTCGATGTATTTTTCGAGCTGGGCATTGACGCGCTCCCGCAGGGAATCGCACGTCTTGTCGGCGGAAGCTGTCGAAACGGTCATAAATCGGCGAGAATCGCCTAGACGGAATTGCTGGAAACGCGACCGGCTACGGAAACTAACTGGTTTCCCCTCAAGACCTTAGATAGGGAATAACGCACCGTCATGCGACACATTCT
>DATGKC010000280.1:0-4483 GCA_035294845.1 Planctomycetaceae bacterium
GTGGGGGCGGGGGCGGGAGCGGGGGCGGGACTTCGTTTTTCGGCCAAAAGGCGAACGGGTCTCGGTTCGTGTATGTGCTCGATGCTTCCGGAAGCATGTACGACTACAACGCGATCGCCGTCGCCAAGGCTGAGTTGCTGGCAAGCCTTTCGCTGCTCAATTCGACACAGCAATTTCAAGTCATTTTCTACAACGAAAAATGCCACCCCATGCCGAACGCCGAAGGGAAGTTCGAATTGGTTTGGGGAACCGACACCAACCGCACGCTCGCCAGCCAGTTCATTCGCAACGTACAGCCGGATGGAGGAACCAGGCACCTCGAGGCGTTGCTGATGGCCCTGGGTTATGGCCCGGAAGTCATTTTCTTCTTGACCGACGCGGGAGAGCCGATTCTGTATCCGGGCGATCTCGAGAAAATCAAGAAGCGAAACAACGGCCGCTCGACGATTCACACGATTGAATTCGGCAAGGGGGCCAATCTACGAGCCGACAATTTTCTCAAAAAGCTCGCTCGCGAAAACGGTGGAAAGCACGCCTACCGCGACGTGCAGGAATTTCGAAAGAAGTAAGGCACATCGAGAGGCCCGCAATCTCCGGCACTAATCTTTCTTGGTTCTTTAATTCTCCTATCCTGTTATAGAACCGCGGATTTCGCGGATACGCGCGGATAAATACTTCGGAGGTCAACTTGCACATCCGCGCGTATCCGCGAAATCCGCGGTCACTTGTTTTCTTGAGCCGCTTGGCTGCGGCCCAAGTTCGCGCTGCGTCGTTTATGCTAAGCAAAACGCATTGCTTCCGGTGCCTTGGCATTCTGTGGCTGGGCGCGATCGCATCGGCTGCGAGCGCACAAGATAAAGTCATCTTGCAGCGCAGCACGATCTCGGGGCGGATCGCGATCTCAGGCCACGTCGAGGATTACACGGGGATCGAAGTCTTGGTTCGAACCGAGACCGATGAGCCGCCCAGGTCATATCCGGCCGCCGAGGTAATTGAAATTCAGACAACGCAGGTCGAATCGCAAACGCGGGGGTTGAAACTGCTGGCAGATGGAGAGGTCGAGCCTGCCATGCGCGAACTGGAAACAGCGCTCAAAAAAGAGCCGCGAACCTGGGTTCGCCGCGAAATCCTGGCGTCGCTGGTGCGCTGCGGATTGCGGCGAGGCGATTTTTCGTCGGCCGGCGCCCGATTTTTGGCGATTTTGAAGAGCGACCCGACGACGCGACATTTTCGAATGATTCCGCTCATTTGGGCGCCCGAGGCGGTCTCGCAAGAAGCGCGCCAGGACGCGCAAGTGTGGCTGGATGGCCCTGTCGAAGCGGGCCGATTGATCGGCGCCAGCCTCTTGTACGACGATGTCCAGGCGGGAAAAGAGGCGCGCGGCGTGCTGAAGCGACTTTCCGCGAGCACGGATCCGCGAGTCCGCGTACTGGCGCAGATGCAGGCCATGCGGCAAGACGCGCAAACAACCAATCCCGGCCGATTACAGATGGCGCAGTGGCAGCTCCGCATCGACGAGATGCCCGAGGACCTGCGGGCCGGTCCCAACTATCTATTGGGGAGGGCCTACGCTGCGCGGCACGACTATGAGCTCGCCGCGGCGACGCTGCTCTGGCTTCCCTTGATCGACGACCACGATTTCCGGCTGGCGGCCCGCGCTTGCCTGGAGGCGGGGCTGGCGCTCGAGAAAATCGGACAGCACGCCGAAGCCCGCACGCTGTTTCAAGAGGTTACGCAACGTTTCGGCGACACGCCGTTTGCCGATGAGGCGAAGGCGCTTCTGGACCAAAACCCCGCAGTCCCCGTCAGCCCGTAGTCACTTTTGAATTTTCAAATTCAAATTTTCAATTTTCATTGTTCAATTCCCCTTTGTCGCCTGGATTTGCGATTATGATTTCGCTCTTTGCTATCGCTTGAATCCCTGTGGCGGTTGTGTCATAGTTCACCCTTCAATGGCTGGACCCGGATGAACGATCCCGGCAAAACCACGCGGGTTCCGGGGAAAATGACACAGAAATGAACGGGATGAATTCGCTTTTTGCCGCCGGCGGCATTGCCGATTATCTGTCTGATAAGACCTCGTCGGAAGCCTGGGCTTTCGCGATCGCAGCGTTCATCCACGCCTTTCTGATTATTAATTTCTTCGCCGTCGCCCCCCTGTTTTACATCTGGCTGGAGCGGAAGGTCGCGGGGCGCATTCAAGATCGGCTGGGGCCCACGCGCGTCGGCGGAAAATTCGGCTGGCTGCAGACGCTGGCAGATGGGGTCAAGCTGATTCAAAAGGAAGATTTGTGCCCTCAGGCGGCCGACCGCATGTTGTTCCGCCTGTCACCCTACCTTGTATTTGTGGCGTCGTTTGCCGCCTTTATGGTCCTTCCCTGGAGCGACGGCTGGGTGGCGCAGAACCTCGACGTGGGCATCTTTTTCATGCTGGCGGTGATGTCCCTGGAAGTCATGGGAGTAATTCTCGCCGGGTATTCCAGCGGGTCGAAGTGGTCGCTGTTCGGCGGCATGCGCGAGGCCGCGCAGGTGGTGAGCTATGAAATCCCGATGGCCATCTGTGCTCTGGTGCCGGTGACGGCCTTGGGGACGCTCAACATGCTCGACATCAGCCGCGCCCAGTCGGGGCCGCTTGGCAATTGGATGATCTTTCACGACCCGTTCTGTTTCGTCGCCTTTTTTGTGTACTTCACCGTGGCGACGGCCAGCGTCAAGCGCGCGCCGTTCGACCTGGCCGAGGCCGAAAGCGAGCTCGTTGCGGGATTTCACACCGAATACAGCGGCATCCGCTGGTCGTACTTCTTTATGGCCGAGTATGCCAGCATGTTCGCCGTCAGCGGCATCGCCACGGCGTTATTCCTGGGGGGCTGGCAGACGGGGTTGGGCATCGAAGAATTTATTCTCGATCCGATCCGCGGCTGGGGAAAGAACGTCTCGTTCCTGCCGGAAGGATTCGTCGTCGGGAACTACATCGCCAATCTCTTCGGCTGCTTCGTATTCATCTTCAAAGGGTGTATTCTCGTCTTCGTGCAAATGTGGGTCCGCTGGACGCTGCCGCGGCTGCGGATCGATCAGGTGATGGCGGCCTGTCTTAAGTATCTGCTTCCCATCAGTTGCGTTTTGTTTTTGGGAGTGACCGTCTGGCCGCTCGCGGTCTATGAGTTCACGGCACTTGTTTTGGGAAAGCCTCAAACGACGATCTTCAGCCAGCCGCTCGGAAATAAGATGTACGAGACGTCGCGCGAAAGGCCGCCTGCCACGAAACCGACGACAGCCGTGTTGGAGCGGGAGGTGGCGCGGTGAGCGTAGTGCGTTCGATCATCGATCCGCTGTTCCGGGTGTTCAATGACTGGGCGTTCTGGGTCTTTGCACTGACGACCATTGCCGCGGCGATCGCCGTCGTCGTCAGCCAGAACGTCGTCCGCATGGCTTTCTGGCTGATTATTTCGCTGGGCGCCACGGCGGGGCTGTTCTTTTCGCTCGATGCCGATTTTGTGGGCTCGGCGCAGCTTTTGATTTATGTGGGCGGGACGCTGGTGCTGCTCATTTTCGGCGTGATGCTGACCGCGAGCGGTCCGTTCGTGAAGATCAAGACCAGCCCGGGCGAAGGCGTGCTGGCGGCATTGATCGGCGTTTTGTTGCTATCGCTGATTCTATATTCCGCCTGTGCCGTCGATTGGTCTCAAAACGAAAACTACGACCTGCAGGGGCGGGTTGCATCGGGTTTCAATGTGCCGGCCGAGGGGAACACGACCCACACGTTGGGTTTGAGCCTGCTCAGCGCCCGTCCCGACAAAGACCTGGGGTCGACGACCGCGAGTCTCACATCGGGCTATTTGCTGCCGTTCGAAATCGTGTCGGTGCACTTATTGGTCGTCCTCGTGGGAGCCTCCTACCTGGCCCGCGCGAAACGCCGCAAGGAGCCGGCTGCTCCTCAATCCTCGGCGTGAATCCGTTCCCCGCAAGATGCATGAGCCCGAGCCGCTGAGATTTATCGAAAGACACCATGCCCGCCCCTGACTTAAGCGTGTACCTGTTCGTCGCCGCCATCCTGTTCGTGTGCGGCGTGGTGTGCATGGCGACCAAGCGCAACGCGATCGGCGTGTTGATGGGAGTCGAGCTGGTGTTGAACGGCGCGAACCTCAACTTCGTCGCCTTCGCGCGATATACGTCGCTGGGGCTGGACGGGCAGGTGATGTCGCTGTTCGTCATCGTGCTGGCGGCCGCCGAGGCGGCCATCGCGCTGGCCATCGCGCTGAACTTTTACAATAACCACCTCACCATCGACGTCGATCGGGCCGACGAGCTGCAAGGCTAGCGAATATGCCATCGGAAGCGACACATTTGGGCCAAACGTTGGGCATGCTGCTGATGGCGGCGTGGCTCTTGCCACTGGCCGGGTTTGCCGTCGAAATCTTCGGCGGATTCTGGGGAGGCCGGCGCAGTAAGGCCGCCGCGTATCTCGCCGTATTTTGCATCGCGA
>DATGKC010000281.1:0-4701 GCA_035294845.1 Planctomycetaceae bacterium
CTGGCGAACCAGGCCCATTGGCCGGCCATCGATGTGCTATCGAGCATCAGTCGCTCGATGCCCGACGTGGCCTCGGTCGAACATTGCCGAAACGCCGACAGCCTCAAGCAGCTTCTGGCGGCCTACCAGGAGTCCCAGGACCTGATTTCCATCGGCGCCTACCAGAACGGGTCGAATCCGCTGGTCGACGCAGCCATCAAAATGCGAGATGAAACGCAGAAATTTCTGCGGCAAGCGATCTCGGAACATTCGACGTTTCCATCGGCCGTGGCCGCCCTGGTCGCAATCGCCCACATGCGGAGCCAACTCGTCAAATAGGTGCATCGGCCGTTCCAATGACCAGAGATGACCTGTGAAGCGATTCATCTTTAAGCTCGAACCATTGCTCAAGTTGCGGCGCAGCCAGCGCGATGCGTGCCGGCAGCTTTTGGCCGACGTCCTGGCCCGCGACAGAGGGCTGGCGGCCAGTCGCGAGGCGACATTGGCCGACCGCAGCACGCAAATCGCCGAGCTCAGAAATTTGGGGAGCGTTTCTCACGTCGACGTTGATGCCAGCGCCGCACGGCGGCATTATGCAGTGCAGCTCTCGGGACGGCTGGGCGAAATCGATTCCGAGCGCGCTGCGCTTTCTCGCCAGGTCGATCTCTGCCGCCAGGCGCTCGTCCGCGCCGATCAGGCCGTCAAATCGCTGGAAAAGCTGGCCGAACGGCAACTGGCCGAGTTCGTCGAACGTCACGAGCGCGTCGAATCGCGCGAGCTCGAACAGGCCTGGCAGGCGATTCACGCGGGGGAGGCCGCGCGATGTTGAAGTACCTGATGATCATCGCCGCGTGCGTGTGCACCACGATCGTGGTCTCTGAAGCGACTGCGATCTTGATCATGTGGCAGCGAGGCATCATCAGCGCGCACAATTTGCGCGAGATCAAGCTCGTGCTCACCAATCGCACGCCCGACGACGAATCCGAGGGGGAAATCGACCAGAGGCAGCAGTATCCATCGGCCCAGCAGGTGGCGCAGGCGCGGGCCGTCAAGATTCTGAATCTCGACAAGCGCGAAAGCGAATTGATCACGCTCAAAGGAATGGCCGACGACAAGCGCGAAGATCTCGAAACTCAGCAGCGGCAATTCCGGGCCCAACGCAAGGCATTCGAAGACGAGCTCGCGCGAATCGAGGCCAGCATTACGTCGGCAGCCACCGAACAAGCGCGCGGCGTGCTTCTGGCTCTGCCTCCCAAAGACGCGGTCCGCCAGCTCATGCAGCTTTCTCTTCAAGAAGACATCGTGCTGCTTAAGAGCATGCCCGAGAAAGTCGTCGCCAAGATTCTCAAAGAGTTCAATGCCACGCCGCCGCCGGCGGAAACGGCCGGCGAGCGCAAAGAAGCGCCGGCTGAACGCGGCCGGATGATCTTCGAGGCGCTCAGCCGCGGCGAACCCTCGCGCTCACTGCTCGATCAGACCCGGCAGGCCGCCCAGGGAGCCGCGGCCGAATCGAACGATTGATCCCATTTCGTCAACCAAGGATATCCGGGGGGACTTCCGACATGCCTGCGATTCAGCTTTTGCCGCCGCCCGATGCGCCCACTCAGGCGACCACCTCGCCGAATACAGACGGCGCCAAATCCGGGGGGGGCGCGACGCCCGGGGGAAATACGAAATTCGGCAACGTCCTCTCGGGCACAATCGACTCGGCGCCTGTCGGCGCGCCGCCGAGCCCGGCAACCCCGATCGCCGGGCCGGCGCCCCCCGCGGCGGCCAATGCCAAGCCGGCCAGTCCGCCGGTCGCCGCTCGCAGCGCCAATTCGCCGGAAGTCGCAGCGTCGACCAGCGATGCGCAGTCGTTGTTGGCAGCCGCGCTGGCTGCCTCTACCGCGGTGCAGATTGAAAAATCCAAATCGTCGAATCCGGCGGTTACCGCACCGGCCAATGCCGGCCCCCCCGCGCCGCCGCCGGCTGCGATTCCCGGCGCCCCTCCGGCAAAGCTCGCGAGCAGCCTGTCACCGCCAAACACCGACAAAAACAACGCTCAGTCTACATCTGCGGCCAGCGCGCCGCCGCCCGATCAATCGAACGCTGGCGCGGCGACCAACGTGCAAACCGTCAGTGCGCCGCCGGCTCTGATCGCCGCGCTCAGCCAGGTTGCAAGTCTCGCGGCAAGCCAGCCCGCGCCCGCGGCCAGCCCCAAGAGCCTGCCCCAACCGGCGGCAACAAACGTTGCGACAGCTCCGGTTCAAAATGCCGGTTCGTCGGTCGATGCGGGTGCGACTCCCGTGAACGTCGAGCCGACGATCACGCCGACCGCGGTTGCCACAGCAATCGCCGCCACAACCTCTGCGAGCGTTGTCGAGACGCCCCCTCCTGAAACGGCACCGCCTTCGAACCAGACGACACCCTTGAATGCGACTCCTTCGCCCAAGAGCTCCGTGGCGATTGAGGCGACGAACGCGGCGAGCGCACTCGTCACGGCGATTTCTTCAACCATCCAGTTGACGGGTGCGTCGGGAAGCGGCGGGCAAGTCTCCCTCAGCCCTCAACCCGCGCAACAGGCAGATACAAAAACACTGCCCGCCGCCGTGAACAACCCGCCGCCGGCCGATGCCGGAGGACCGGCCGCCGTCGCGGCTGTCGCCACGCCGGCATCGATAACGCTTCCGTCAATTCCTGTACCGAGCGCACCAGTCGGCCAGGCGTCAGTCGGCGGACCGTTGACTCAACAAAGCGTGGTTCCGGCCGACGCGACCTTCACCGCGGCGGGAGCGCCAAACGCCGGTCATGCCGATCAGCAAAGCAGCAGCAGCGATGCCGATCCATCGACACAACAATCGAACTCGTATAATGGCGGTTATTCGATTTTTGCCGCGGCCCCTCCGTCGCTGCAGGCGATCGCGCCGGGCTACGGCGGCGCCCAGCAAGCCTCAAGCGAACAATTGAACGCGGCACAGGTGATCGCCCAAGTGGCGTATGCGCTTCAAGTGACCCACCAGAGCGGACAGCAAATGCAATTGCTGCTCAACCCGCCCGATCTGGGTTCGTTGCAAGTCAACGTGACGATGCACGACGGAGTGCTTTCGGCACGACTGGAGACGCAGACGCCGGCCACGCAGCAGATTCTGGTCGACAATTTATCGCAACTGAAGGATTCTCTGAATCAACAGGGGGTCGCTTTTGACCGCATCGACGTGCGACTGGCCGGCTCCAGCAGTGGAACCGGGGGCTGGGGATCGCCCGATCCTTCATTCGGAGGACAGCAGGAGGGGGCGCTTCCCTACGACCAGGCCCAGTCGTTTGCGCAAACCGAAAACGATGATCCCGTCATCAGTCGTCCGTCGCCGAACGGTTCCGGACTTCGAACCGCGCTCACGTCGCTCGACGTGAAAGTTTAGGCAATCCGCCACTGGAACAAGAAAGGATTCTATGAGCATTCTGGGCGTTCCCACCGGCACATCGGCGACGTCAAGCGCTGCATCGGGCAATTCGACAAGCAACAACGGCAACACCACGGGACAGTCGGGCTTTGCCGCGCTCACGTCGCAAGACTTCCTCACCATGCTGATCACCGAGCTGAAAAACCAGGACCCGACGCAGCCGGTCAGCAATTCCGAGCTGCTGCAACAGCTTTCGCAGATGCAGGCGTTGACCTCGAACGTCGAGCTCAACACGACGCTCAAGACATTCGCCGCAAACCAGCAGGTTTCGTCGGGAGCCAGTTTCCTGGGCAAGGTCGTGACCGGCACCGACGCCAATAATCAGCCGGTCAGCGGCATCGCCGACAACGTGTTCTTGCAGAACGGCACGCTGATGATCGGCATCGGTTCCAGCTCGATCAGCATCGCCAATGTGACCGGCGTCTCGCTCGGATCGCAGCAAACGGGGTCTTGACGGCCTCGCACCGCCCGACCCCCGTGCGTTGGTTTGTGACGCGAATGCAACAAAGACAGCGGTTCTGATGCCGGAATTGTCGATAGTGAGAGTTATCTGGCCGGTTTCAAGCGCAAGAGACCTCGGGGGGGGTCATCATCATGGGACTTACGTCCGCTCTCAATACATCGCTCAACGGGCTCTCTCTGAATGAAACAGAGATCAACGTTCTGGGCAACAATATCTCGAATGCGGGGACGACAGGGTTCAAGCAGTCGAATGTCGCATTTGCGACGCAGTTGGCGAACACCTTGAGCTTCGGATCGGCCCCGAGCTCGACCGATGGCGGCACCAACCCACGCCAGATCGGGCTGGGCGCTCAAGTCGCTGCGATTTCGGCCGATTTCAGCCAGGGAAGCATCAGCGCCTCCAGCAGTCCTTCGGACCTGGCCATCCAGGGGGACGGGTTTTTCGTCCTCAAAGACTCGGGCGCGGGACAAGTGTACACGCGCGATGGCAATTTCAGCCTCGACTCGGCGAACGAATTGACGAACAGTTCCGGCCAACAGGTGCTGGGATATGGAGTCGACAGCAACTTCAACCTGGTGACGACCGGTCTTAAGCCGCTTTCGATCCCTCTGGGAAGTTTGCATCTGGCCCAGCAGACGAAAAACATCCAGATGGGCGGGGCGCTCTCTCCGCAAGGGGTCGTCGCCACGCAAGGTACGCTGCAGACGAGCGAAGGAATGACAGACACCAGCACGGCGGCGGCTGCGACCGCTGGCACGCTGCTTTCGAATCTGTCGCGGACAGCGGCTCCCGCCGTGCATCTCTTCAATGTGGGGG
>DATGKC010000282.1:0-6731 GCA_035294845.1 Planctomycetaceae bacterium
AAGACGACTCGATAGAAACCGAGTTCAAAACCGAGCAGTCGAAATCGGCCGTCACGGCGGGCAAAGTGCTGCTCTCGGTGAAGACCAAGGGCCTCAGCGACAAGGGAGACGCCAAGAAAGAGTACAAGAGCCTGATTCAAAAGGTCAAACAGGGCTATAGCGAGGCGATCTTGCAAGAGCAAATTCCGCCCGGCTATCACGAGGGAATCAAGAGCTACTTCGACAACCTCGACAAATCCGACAAGAGCGACAAGCCCGACGATGCCGGTGGCAAATAGACGCTGGTTGGCCGCAGTGCTCGTGCTCGTGGCGGCGCTCGCGGCGTTTGAGATTGGCCGCCGGTCGGTCGCTCCCGAATCGCCGGGGCTGGTCGTTTACTGCGCTCACGATGCCGAATTCGCCGCCGCGGTTCTGAGCGACTTCGAGGCCCAGACGGGAATCCCCGTCATCGTCAAATACGACGCCGAGGCGACAAAATCGCTCGGCTTCGTGAATCAGTTGATTCACGAGAAAGAGCACCCGCAGTGCGATGTGTTCTGGAACAACGAGCTTCTCGGGACGTGCGAGCTTAAAGAGCACGATGTGCTCGTTCCCTACCGCGGACCGGGATTTGAACGAATTCCCGAGCGGTACAAAGACTCCGAGGGGCACTGGGCCGGTTTCGCGGCGCGCCTCCGGGTTTATATCGTCAACACCGAACGCTTCGGCGGCGATGAGGCCGAAATTGAAACTCGCCTGGCGGACTCCCCCGATCTCACGCGCGTGGCGATTGCTCAACCCTTGTTCGGCACGACTCTCACACATTACACGTTGCTTTGGCACGTTTGGGGAAAAGACAAACTGATCGAATGGCATGACGCCCTGCGGAAGCGCGGGATTCGCGACGTTGCCGGCAATGCGAAGACAAAACAGCTCGTTGCGGAAGGAGCCTGCGATTTCGGCTTCACCGATACCGACGATTTTTTTGTCGCCAAAGACGACGGCAAGCCGGTCGCCATGTTCCCCGTCCGCATCGACGGGCAGACGATTTGCATTCCCAACAGTGTGGCGATCGTCCGCGGGACCCAACAGCTTGCCAGCGCGCAGAAACTGGTCGATTATCTGCTGTCGGCCGAAACTGAGCTCAAACTGGCCAGGTCGCAATCGCGCCAGGTGCCTCTGGGACACATTTCGCAAGAGCAGCTTCCCGAAGACGTTAGGCCCCTGGTCGGCTGGTCGGCTGAGGGCGCCGATCTCAGGCCACTGCTTTCCGATCGGCAGTCCGTCGTCGAGTGGCTGAAGTCGGAGTCGCTTCGATGACGTTGGCCGCGGCGTGCGGCTGGAGCCTGGCGCGAAGTCTGGCGCTGGCGCTGGCGGCCTGGCCGATTTGCAAGTGGCAATGCCAGTGGCTGCGCGGAATGGACGCGAGGCCGCGGCGACTGGCATGGTTTGCTCTCATGCTCCCTTTTCTTTGCCCCGAGCTGTGGGCCGGCTATGCCTGGTCGGGATTCGCGATCCAGCTCGCCAATACGCGGTTTTGGCAATTGTTTCCCAGTGATCTTTGGGCAAGCTCGCCCCAGTCGATCGTCCATCGCGACGCGGGCGTCGATGAATTATTGCTCGATCTTTTGCTCTTTTTTCGCGCGGTTCCGGTAGGCACCCTGGCGATTTACTTTGCGCCCGCGCCGCCCCTTTCGGCTGAAGCGCTTCATTGTCGGCGACTGGCTCTGGCGACCCCCAGGGAGCACGGGCTGCTCGCGCGCGGCTGGCTGGGGTTCTTGTTACGCCGCCGGCTTCATGCGGCGCTTCCGGCAATGGGACTCATGTTCGTGGCGACGTTTCAGGAATTCGAGCTGGCTTCATTGATCGGCAGGCCGGCTTGGACCGTCTGGCTCTTCGATGCACAAGTCGGCGGTTTGGCGCTTGACGAATCGCTTCGCAGGGCGGCACTTCCTGTGGCCTGCCAGGCGGCGGTTCTCGCGCCGCTCGTGGGATTGCTCGTGACAAGCCGTTCGCTGCCGTCGCGGCGCGCCGCGCGCTCTGGGCAACCGAACCGGCGTTCGCAGGCGGCGCTATGGTGCCTCGCGATCGCGGCAGTGATTGTCACTTTCATCGTCCCCGCGACTTTGATCGGCCGGGGAACGTTCGGCGGGCTGGCGACCATTTTCCGCAACAAAACTCAGTTGAGCGCGCTGACAAAAGAAATTCTGGTCGGCAGCGGATACGCTTTCGCGGCCGCTGCTGTGAGCACTGCCATTGCAGCGCAGCTTTGCCAGTGGGCCCGCATCTGGCGGCCGGCCATTATGGCCTTGGTCGCCGCCGCTCTTCCGGGGCTATTCGGCTCGCTCGTTTTGAGTCTTGCGCTGATTCAGCTTTTGCAGCAGCCGTTTGTTTATGTCGCTTACAAAACGCCCTTGTCCTATGCCGCCGGGCTGTCGCTCTTTCTATTGCCGCGAGCCATTGTTCTGCGACTTCTATTGTGGTCGAGCGATCAGACGGCGGGCGTCCATGTGGCGTGGCTGCTGGGCCGGTCGCCGGATTCAGCGATACGGCGCGCGGCGCGGGAGTTGATCTGGCATGCGCAGCTCCGGCGCGAATTCTGGAGCCTCGCGCTGCTCACCTATTGGGCTTACCTCGATCTGACGGTCGCCTACCTGCTGGCGCCGGCGACAATAGTTTCGGCTCCCGTGTTGCTGTACAATCAAATGCACTTTGGAAAGAATGCGGTCCTCTCCGCAATGACACTTCTGGCCGTTCTGGTGCCGGCGCTCTTATTCGTTCTGGCATCGGCCGCGCGGCCCATCCTGTTTCGCTGGTTCCGGCGATGAATGTTCCGGTGTGGAAGCTCGAGCGGGTGACGCTATCCGGCCGGCCGGAACCGCGGCTCTCCGACGTTTCACTCGAGATTTCCACGGGTGTGACAGCGATTCTGGGCCATTCTGGCGCCGGAAAAACGTCGCTGTTGAATTTGCTGGTCGGTTTCGAGCAACCAGGCCGCGGCACGATCGCCCAAGGATTCAGCCAATCGGGGGCGAGGCTGCCTCTGTTCTGGGTGCCTGCGGACAACGGCCTCTGGCCGCATCTGACAGTGTGTCAGCATGTTATGGCCGTGCAGCCCGGGGCCTCGTCCGGCGAACCGCATCAAGATCATTTGCTCAAAGCGTTTAATCTGTCAGACAAATCGGGGTCGTTCCCCGATCAACTCTCTGAGGGAGAGCGCGGTCGGCTGGCGCTCGTGCGCGCATTGGCCAGCGATGCGGAGATTCTCGTGCTCGACGAGCCGCTGGTCCACGTCGAGCCCGCAGGATCGAGGAGGTATTGGGAGCGCATCGGCGAGGAACTCGGCCGATCGGCAAGAACGGCAGTCGTATTCTCGACGCATTCGCCCGAAGTCGTGCTTCGTGAAGCCCAACAGGTCGTTTGCCTTTCCGAAGGACGGGTCGTGTATTCCGGCAACGTCAAACAGCTCTATCATGATCCGCCCGACTCGCACTTGGCGTGGTGCCTGGGCCCGGCCAATTGGGTCGGCGCCGACAAACCGCCCGAATGGCTGCTGGGGCACACGGCCGGTCGGCGCTGCTACCGGCCCGAAGAAATCGACGTCGCGATCGCCGAGTCGAGCCCGCTGGTCGTGGAAGAGGCCATCTTTGCCGGCAGCATGGGGGAAGTTGAGGTTCTGGACGAGCATTCTGGACGGAGCCTGCGGATATTTCACAGGCCGGCGTTGACCGCGCTGCGGGTCGGCCAGCGTGTGGCGTTTCGAGTTTTGGCCCTCATCGCGGCTTGCCTGTTCGTTGCCGGTTGCACCAACGCCTCGGCCGAGCCGCAATTGGCCGTCCGCGCAATTGCCAGTTGGTCGATGCCGGCTGAAGGCGTCAAAGTTCCGACTCCGCGGGCCGTGCACGTCGGTCTCGATCACGAAGTGTTCGTCCTCGATAATGCCGGGCGCGTGCTGGTGTACGACAGCGCGGGGCAACTTTTGCGGCAGTGGTGGATGCCGGAGTATGACGTGGGAAAGCCCGAGAAAATCTGCCAGCTTCGTGACGGGCGGCTGGCGGTCGCCGACACCCATTACCATCGCGTCATATTTTTCGATGCCGAGGGGCGCGAGCTGGCGCGGCGCGGGAGTCTGGGACGCGAGCCGGGGCAGTACATCTACCCTGTGGCAGTCGTCGAAGATGACGCCGAGAATTACTACGTCTGCGAATACGGCAGCAACGACCGCGTCCAGAAGTTCGACAAGCAGGGGACGTTTCTGCTGCAATTCGGCAGCTTCGGAACCGACAAGGGACAATTTCAGCGGCCCAGCGGCATCGTATGGCGCGAGGGCAAGGTGTATGTCGTCGATGCCTTTAACAGCCGCATTCAGGTCTTCTCGGACCAGGGGGTGTTCCTCGAAATTCTGGCCGAGGGCAACGACTCTGCCGCCCTCAATTACCCCTACGACATCGCGACGAACGAAAACGGCGATCTTTTCGTGGTGGAATACGGCGCGGGGCGCGTCACGAAATTCGATTGCGCAGGAAAGCTCTTGGGACGCTACGGAACGACCGGTTCGGACGAGGGCCACTTTTGGACTCCCTGGGGCATCGCCGTCGACGGAGAATCGCGCGTCTATGTGGCCGACACGGGCAATCGACGCCTCGTGGAGCTCGAATTTTAGGCATGGCACAGATCGAAACGACGTCTTTGACGGATAGCCACCAGTGATCGTCAAGCGGTTTCTTCTGAGCGTCTTTCCGCCGCCGCGAGGCCGGCTGCGGTGGGTCGATGCGCTGCCGCTTTTACTGTTTCTTGCGGTCTTTGCGGGAGTCTGCCTGTATCTTGAGCTGAACCACATTCTGCTCTTCGCGCGGCCGGCGGCGTTCGGGCTTTTGGCGGCGACGGCGTGGATCTGGTGGCTGCACGCGGCCGGTTACGCCGGCTTGGGGAAAATGCGGTCGCTGTTGGCGCTGGTAGTGCGGCTGGCGCTGGCCGGGCTGTTCGTGATCCTTCTCGCCGAGCCGCGCGCCGTCCGAACCGCCGATCAGCTTTCGGTCGTCTACGCCGTCGATGTCTCCGATTCGATCAACGAAGACATGACCACCAAGGCGTTGGAATTCGTCGCGAAGACAGCTACGAAAAAGCCTCCCAAAGACGAGGCCGGGCTCGTCATTTTCGGAAAAAACGCAGCGGTCGAATTTCCCGCCCGCACGATCGTGCCCCTCGAAGCCAACAATGTCATTCTCAATTCGCTGATCGACAAAGAAGCGACGAACCTCGAACAGGGGCTGTCGCTGGCGGCGGCCATGCTCCCCGAAGACAAGCAGGGACGCGTCGTTCTCATCAGCGACGGCATGCAGACCGAGGGAAATCTCTCGAAGATCGTCGACGACCTCAAGTCCAAGGGAATTTCGGTCGACGTGCTGCCCATCGAGTTCAGCATCGAAGACGAAGTCTGGCTGGAACGGCTCGAATTGCCGCAGTTCGTCAAAATGGGGGAAAGCTACGAAGCGGGAATCGTGCTCACCTCGCTCAATCCCGGCGAGGGGACGCTGACCATTGAAGAAAATGGACGGAAAATCGCCGAAGAGCCGGTCAAATTCCAGGCCGGCAAGAACCGCTTCACGTTTCCGATCCAGCTCCGAAACGCCGGGTATTACGAGTATGTGGCACGCATCGAAGTGCCGCGCGGCAAAGACAACATCGAAAAGAACAACCGCGTCGTCAATTCGCTGTTCCTCGAAGGGGAAGGCAAGGTGCTGGTCGTCACCGATCCGCAGGGCGAAGCCCGCGACTGGAAGCCGATGGTGCAGGCGCTGCGCGATACGAAGCATTCGGTCGAGATTCAGACGGCATTCGAATTTCCTCGCGATTCGGGCTCGCTCTTGCCGTACGACTGCATCGTGTTCGTCAACGCCCCCGCCGACGCCTTCGACCAGGTGCAGCTTACGGCCATGCGCGACGCCGTCTACAACTTCGGCAGCGGGTTTTTGATGGTGGGGGGGGCCAACAGCTTCGGCCCCGGCGGATATCACCGCACGGTCGTCGAAGACGCACTTCCCGTGACGATGGACATCTCGCAGAAGAAAGTGCTTCCCAAAGGCGCGCTCGTCATCATTCTGCACACGTGCGAATTTGCCGAGGGCAACACCTGGGCCAAGCGCATCACGATTCAGGCCGTCAAGGTGCTCGGGGCGCAGGATGAAGTGGGCGTGATCGACTACGAGAATGGAGAAAAGTGGATCTTCGAGCTGACTCCCGCCGGCGAATTGGAGAAGGTCGTCCCCAAGATCAACGCGGCGTCCCCCGGCGATATGCCCACCTTCACCGGCACGATGAAAAAAGGGCTGGCCGGGCTCAAAAAGAGCGATGCGGCGACCAAGCACATGATCATCATCTCCGACGGCGATCCCTCGCCGGCCCCTCCCGCGCTCGTGCAGGAATTCATCGACGCGCAGATCAGCATTTCGACTGTGGCCATCTATCCGCACGGCGGAAATGAAATCGGACTCATGCGGAATCTCGCCGAGGTGACCAAGGGCAGGTATTACTTTCCCTCGGATTCCAGCCAATTGCCGTCGATTTTCATCAAAGAATCGAAAACGCTCAAGCGGAGCATGATTCAGAACAAGACGGTCACGCCGCAGGCCAGCGCGCAGGATGTGGTCGATAACGTGCTCAAGGGAATCGACTCGATGCCGCCGATCAAGGGCTACGTGATTACAACCGCCAAGGCGAGGCCGGCACGAACCGTCTTGCAGGTTCCCTCG
>DATGKC010000283.1:0-6796 GCA_035294845.1 Planctomycetaceae bacterium
AAGGCGGGGCGCGACCTTTCGGGAGTCGCTTTCCGTCACGGCGAGCGCGTGGCCGAAGGAGAGCGCGGCGTATGGGAAAAGCCGCTGGGTCCGGGCAAGTACGCCTTCAACACGTACGCCGGCAACATCGTGCTCGTCCCCACGACGAACTTCGTGTTGCACTGGGTCACCGGCAAGAGCGAGTCGCATCGTTATGACGAGAGCCTGCGGTCGATCGACCTCGTGACCAAAGACGCCTACGAGCCGCGTTTGCCGCTGTCGGTCGTCGTGCATATCGACTACCAGCGCGCTCCCAACGTCATCCAGCGGTTCGGCGACGTGAAAAAACTGATCACACAGACGCTCGACCCGATGTTGAGCGCCTATTTTCGAGACATTGCGCACAAAAAGACGATGCTCGAATTGCTGCACGAGCGCGACGTGATTCAAGTCGAATCGCGCGACGAGCTGCGGCGCAAATTCCACGAATTCGACATCGAATGCGTCGACGTGTTGATCGGGAAGCCCGATACGGCCGAAGCGGGCGGAAAGATCGAAACGTTGCTCGAACAGTTGCGGCAGCGCCAGCTCTCGATCGAGCAGCTTGAGACTTACGAGCGCCAGCGCGGCGCCGTCGAAAAGCTCAAACTCTTGAACGAAGCGCAAGCCCAGGCCACGATGCAGACGCAGCTCACCAATGCCCGCGTGCAGGTCGAAATCGCCGACAGCCAGGCTGCCGCTGAATTGGCCCGCACGCGCCGACAGGCCGAACAGACCGTCGTTCTCGCCGAGGCCGATCTCACACGCTCGCGCCGCCAGGCCGAGCAGGCGCTGGTCGTCGCCGAGGCCGAGCTGGCCTGCGCTCGCAAGCAGGCCGAGCAAACCGTTGTTGCTGCCGAGGCCGAGAGCCGCCAAAAAGTCCTCGCGGGGCGCGGCGAATCCCAGCGCGTCATGCAGGTTGGCTTGGCCGAAGCGTCGGTATTGCTGAAAAAGATTTCGTCGTTCGGCGATCCGCGGCTCTTTGCGCTGTCGCGCGTCTCTGAACAACTTTCGCGAAGCACGCAGCCCCTGGTTCCCGAGCGAGTGTTCGTCGCCGGCTCCGACGGCCAGAACGGCCACGCCGGATCGAGCCAGGGATTGGTGGGAATGCTGTTCAATCTGCTGGTCGCCGAGAAATCGGGTTTCCAGCTTGCCGACGGAGTCGAACCGGCATCGCTCAAGGAAGCCGCCGAGCGCATGACGCGCGAGGCGCTGGAATCGATGGCACAGGCGGCCGAGCCGGCGTATGGACCGACGGCTGCCGGCCGATCGCTCTCGCAGGCGGCAACGGCGATTGCGGGCAATTCCGAAAACAGCAAACAGAAGTGAGCGCTGTTGCAAAAAAACACCCGGAAGCAGCGGGTCCCAGGGGGGCAAAGGACTTCCGCTACTTCCGGGGCGATTGGCTCGTTCTACACCTGCTGCGGCCAAGTGAGGCGGGACAATAGACATTTGCTCAAAACAGGTCAAGGGGTTTTTTGACGATTTTTTTCTCAGGCCAATGAGACTGAGGGCGTTCGAAAAAACATCGCTTTGCTCTTGACCAAATTGCCCATTTGAGGCACGGTTTTCGCATTCCAAATCGGCCAACGCTGAGTCGGCGTTCCGACGTAGGAAATGACGTGGGCGCAAGTGACTGTAAGTCAGGAAGACACCGCAACGTCCGGAGGGCAGGTTCTTCGCACCTGACGAAAACGCCTCGGTCGCGACCGAGCTGCGCCGTGAACTTTGGGCCGGTTTCGAACCTGCCACACCGACTCGTGAACAAACAGGAGCATGATGACCATGACACTCATTCGACGAAACGGACATTGGATCGTAGCCTTCGTGGGCCTCTTGAGTCTGGCCTATGCGGTCGGCTTAAAGACAGACCGCATATCGGCTCTCGGCGTCACCGAAGCGCGTGAAACGCAAACTGCCCAAGCCCCCCCGGAAGCCGAGGCTCTCTCCAGCGGGTTCCGTCATGCTGCCAGAGCGGCGCTGCCGGCCATGGTCTCGATCGAAGTTCGCGGGAAAGCGCAAGAGCACCAGCAGGCCAACGGTCGTGAAGTTGATCCCGACGATCTCTTTCAAGGCTCGCCGTTCGGCGAAATGTTCAAGAACGACCCCCGGCTCAAAGAGTTCTTCCGGCGCGCGCCGCAACAAATGCCCCGCACTCACGGCATGGGTTCGGGATTCGTAATCGATCCCTCGGGCATCGTGTTGACTGCGAATCACGTTGTCGCCAATGCCGAGTCGGTGAAGGTCAAACTGCATGACGGCCGCGAGTTCATGGCCACCGACGTCAAGACCGATCCCCGCACCGATGTGGCCATCGTGCGGATCGAGCCGGATGGCAAGCTCCCGGCGATCAGACTGGGAAATAGCGACGTACTCGAGATCGGCGATTGGGTGTTGGCGATCGGCAGTCCGTTTGGCCTCGATGCCACAGTGACTGCCGGCATTATCAGCGCCAAAGGCCGCGGTCCCCGGATCACGGAGCGAGAAGACTTTCTGCAGACCGATGCAGCCATCAACCCGGGCAACAGCGGCGGACCGCTGATCAATTTGACGGGCGAAGTCATCGGCATCAATACGGCCATCTCGACGCGCTCGGGAGGTTATGACGGCGTGGGTTTTGCCATTCCGATCAACCTGGCCAAATGGGTCGCCGATCAATTGATCGAAAAGGGCAACGTGACCCGCGCTTACATCGGCGTCGGAATTCAACCGGTCGATAGCGAGCTCGCCAAACAGTTCAACGTTCCCGTAGGCAAGGGGGCGATTGTGACGCAGGTATTTCCGGATTCGCCGGCGGCCGCGGCCAAAGTCGAACCGGGCGACCTCGTTCTCAAATTTGACGGCAAAGACGTTCACGGGTCGCGCGAGCTGCAAGGAATTGTCGAACGGCTCAAGGCGGGCGAAACATACCCGATGCTGATCGTTCGCGACGGCAAAGAGACGACGCTGCACGTGAAGGTCAAAGAAATGCCGCATGAGTATTCGCTTTCGCGAAACACGCTGGTGCCCGACCGAGCGGCGCCCGAAACTCCAAAGGCCGAGAGCTTCGGCGATCTGGGCATCGAAATCGAACCTGCGTCTGCCGAGCTGTTGCAGAAACTGGGTTATAAGGCCGATACGAAGGGCGTCATGATTTCATCGGTCAAGGAAGACAGTCCTGCGGCGCAGCTCGGGCTGCGCGAGGGGATGGTGATTGAAATGGTGGGCGCCAAGAGGGTTTCTTCGCCCGCCGAGTTCAGGGAAGCCGTGAAGTCGATGTCGCTGGACAAGGGCATTCGCATGCTGGTGGGGACGCCCCGCGGCGCCCAATTCGTCGTCGTTCACAAAAACAAACAGTAAGCTGACAAGGACGAGCACTACCGTAAGCTGCCGCTTCATGGAGGAAGCATGGCCAATTATCAGACGCACCTTGCCGTCAGCGGCATAATGGGCGTCGCCTATGGAACCGCCGCCAGCGCCCTGTGTGCCTTTTCTCCGGTACACGGGGCGCTGGCGTGCTGTTTAACGTGCCTGGCGGGGATGCTCCCTGACCTCGACTCCGAAACCGGGCGGCCCGTGCGGGAGGTGTTCGGCGCTTTGGCCGCCGCGACGCCTTTTCTCATGTCGAACCGCCTCGAAGCGTGGGCCGGCGGGCGCGACGGCGCCGTGCTGCTGGCACTGGCGATTTATGTGGCGATCCGCTACGGAGGGGCGAATCTTCTGGCTCTCTTGGCCGTGCATCGCGGCATGTTTCACAGCATCCCTGCGATGCTGATCGCCGCCGAGCTTGCATTTCTGGCGTGCAAATTCGATTCGCTGCGAGTGCGGCTGTTGTTGGCAGGGGGCGTCGCCGTCGGTTTCGCCTCGCACCTGGCGCTGGATGAACTTTACAGCGTCAAGTGGGACGGAGCGCTCGTGGCGCTCAAATCATCGGCCGGAAGCGCGGTGAAATTCCTGAGCAAGAATTGGAGCGCCAATATCGTGGCCTACGGTCTGCTGGCGAGCCTCAGTTACGCCGTGCTTGTCGACACGGGTTACATCCAGGTTCTCAAACCGACGAGACCTCACGGAGCGCTCACCCGAAATGCGAGAACCCGCTGACGCGACCGCGAAAGGTTTCCCAGGGCGCAGGGCTTCGTAAGTTGAGAACGCGCGTGATAGAATCTGGTTGTTGTGGCCGGTCTCCGGTTGTTGTGGCCGGTCTCCGACCGAGCCACACGCGACCGACCGCAGGGCCCACTTGCGCTTTCCGGCTCTCAGCGGCAATCATCGGAGGCTCACGCAGGTCGGTAAACCGTCGCTACCGCGGCGAGGTGCGCAGACGCCGTCGACCATTTATAATTAGTCGTCATCCACTCTCAAGGCACCCGCCGATGGCAAACGAGGATTTGGCGTGGCTGTCAGCCGTCGAGCTGGCAACGTTGATTCGCGCTCGAAAAGTCTCGCCCGTCGAGGCGACGAACGCGGCGCTATCGCGAATCGAGCGGCTGAATCCGCTGCTCAATGCGTTCGTCACCGTTCCCGTCGAAGCGGCCAAATGCGCGGCAAAAAAGGCCGAAGAGTCGCTCATGCGAGACAATCGCGTCGGGGCGACGCACGGAGTTCCTCTGCATGTCAAAGACAATCTGCACGTCGCCAACTCGCGAACGACGTTCGGATCCAAGCTTTTCGAAACCAACGTAACGGCCGAAGATTGCCCGGCTGCCCAGCGCCTGCGCGCCGCGGGTGCCGTTATCATCGGCCGCACGAATACGCCGGAATTCGGATGGAAAGGCGTCACCGACAACCGCGTCTTCGGTGCGACTGGCAATCCGTGGAATACGACCCTCACGCCCGGAGGATCGAGCGGCGGCGCGGCGGCGGCCGTCGCGGCCGGTTTGGGACCGATCGGCCTGGGAACTGACGGCGGCGGCTCATTGCGAATTCCCGCGTCGTTTTGCGGCGTAGTGGGGTTCAAGCCCAGCTTCGGCCGCGTGCCCAACTGGCCCGGCGGCGCAGGCGCGCTGCTGCGGCACATCGGAGTCATCACGCGCTCGGTCCGCGACCAGGCGGCGGCCCTCGATGTTCTGTCCGGTCCCGACTCGCGCGATCTCTTGTCGCTTCCGGCCTCGGACGTCGGTTTTGTCGATGCGCTGGAAAAAGGCATTCGCGGCAAGCGCGTGGCCTATAGTCCCAATCTTGGCTATGCCCGCGTCGCGCCGGAAGTCGCCGCGATTTGCGAGCGCGCGGCCATGAAATTTGCCGAGACGGGCGCCCGCGTCGAAGCCGTCGAGCTTCCCTGGAGCGACCCCTACACAGCCTGGAGCGTCTTCTTTTTCGGAACGGCGGCCGCCTCGCTGGAAAGGGAACTGGCGACTCGCGGCGATCTGCTCGACCCGGGGTTCAAAAAGGTCGTCGAGCGCGGGCTCGCTCTTCGCGGCGTTGACTTCGGCAACGCGCTCGCCGCGAGGCATGATTTCTGGGATCAAGTGCGACGCGTCTACGACAAGTTCGACCTGCTGCTGTGCCCCACGCTCGCTGTCGCGCCGTTTGCGCTTGGACAGGACGACGCCGATCCGATTGAAGGCGAGCGACTCGGCCCGCTCCAGTGGACGCGCTTTACCTACCCCTTCAATCTCACCGGACAACCGGCCGTCAGCGTCCCCGCCGGCTGGACCAACGCGAGCCTGCCGATCGGGTTGCAAATCATCGGCGATCGCCATGCCGATTTGTTGGTGCTCCAGGCTGCGCGCGCCTGGGAGCAAGTTCAGCCGTGGGGCGACAAGCGCCCGCCAGTCTGATCTTCATCGTGACGAAGCGGCGGAAAATTCTTCACGCTGTGATATCCAGCACCGGCGCCTCCGACCGCTCCGATACTTCCCCGATCTCAACGGCGGACGATAACCCCGCTTCGCGAAGTTTCGTCAGAAAATCGTCCGCCCGATCGGCCGGCACGCCGAGCAACAGTCCCCCCGACGTTTGCGGATCGAACAGGGCGTGATATTGCGGCTGTGACGAGAGCCCATCAGACGCGACGCGACAACGCGATTCTGCGCCCCGGTTCGATGGGTCGAGACTGCTGCGCAGCCCCATGCCGCTGAGCTCGACAAATCCGTCGAGCAGCGGCAATGACGCCAGCGACAGCCGAGCCGAAACGCGGCTGGCGTCGAGCATTTCCAACAGGTGCCCCGCCAGGCCGAAACCGGTCACGTCGGTCACGGCACTAAGGCCAAACGTTCGAGCCAGTCGCGCCGGCACGGCATTGCTCTCGAGCATATGGGCCAGCATGCCTTCCATCCACGCCGCCTGGCACAGCGAGCGGCGATGACCGGCCAGCAGCGTGGCAGTGCCGAGCTGTTTGGTGAGAATGAGCCGATCGCCCGGATGCAGGTTCGCCTTCGCGAAGGGCGCCTTTTCGCCGAGTCGGCCGGCCACGGTGAAACCGACCGTCAGCTCCGGTCCTTGCGTCGTATGACCTCCCCAGAGAGCTGCGCCGGCTGCGGTCAATTCGCGCAAACCGCCGGCGAGCAACTGGTACAAAAGCTCGGTTTGCTGCGTGGCTGATCCTTCGGGAAGCGTAACGACCGCCATCGCACCCAAAGGCTCGGAACCCATAGCCCACAAATCGCTGAGAGCGTTGAGCGCCGACACGCGTCCCACCAGATACGGCTCGTCCAGAAATGCCGGAAAGAAATCGACCGACAATACATCGACGGGCGCCGCCTGCCGGTCCAGCACAGCCGCGTCGTCGGGCGTCTCCAGCCCGAGCCGGGTTCGGCGGTCGGGCGGGATGGGAAGGCGTTCGAGCGCCGCGCCCAGC
>DATGKC010000284.1:0-5291 GCA_035294845.1 Planctomycetaceae bacterium
GCTGCTTGTCGCTGTTCAAGTCGACGCCCGTGACATTATCGGGGAGCCCCGAGAATTCGAACCAGGAAAATCCGTTGTCGGTCTGGCGCAAAGTTTTGACGTTGACTTGTTTTGGCGGCGGCGGACGGGTCTGCTTCGACATCCATTCGAACAGCATGTGGATTTCGGAAAAGAAACTCTCGGGGCCGGCGCCCGCGTATTCGCAATAAATCAGCTCGAAATTCTGCTGCATCATGTGCATCAGGCTCGTCCCGTTGCGCGTCAATAGATCGCGATCGAGCTCGCCGTTGACCGCATAGAACGGAAGCTGACGCCCGTTGTCGAGGTAATACTTCGCGTGCCGGTCGATCGCGCCGCTGATCGGGATTATCCCCGCGAACAGGTAGGGATGCGAAAGGCCCATGTCCCACGCGGCGTCGGCCCCCATCCCGTGACCGGCCAGAAACACGCGGTCGGAATCGACGCTGAAGCGCTTGCGAGCGTCGCGCATCGCAGAGACGACGATCTCGTGCGATTCGGAACTGTAGTCGTAGCCTTTCGACGCCGATTTGGGGAGATATTCCGGCGCAATGACGATGGCCCCATGCCGCTGCGACTGCCCGGAGCGATCTTCGGTTCCGCCCCAGAACCCTTGCAGCTCCTGCTGCGGACTCCCCTGTTCGCCGTGCAGCGCGACGATCAAAGGATAGAAATGATCGGGGTGGTATTCGAGGGGCAACGAGACCCAATAGGCGACCGCCGGTCCCTCAGCCGGAGCGGCGACTTTGACCTTCTCTGCACTTCCCGCCGCCGCGTCGACGGGTTCCAGAGCCGGAGGCAACAGGGGAAGCATTTGCGCCACCCGTTCGGGCCCGACGCCTTCCAACGACGCGAGTTTCGCGAGAATGGCCTTGCGTTCGACCTCCCCATCGGGCGGCGTTCGCAGATAATCGAGCACGAGAAAGCGGGCTTGCCACATCCGCAGCGCAGCGCCAAGCTCCGTCACCGAATTCGCGCTCCCCACGACCCAACCCGAGAGGGCCAGGGCCAGTTTTTCTTCGGCCGCAAGCTGCCCATCCGAGGCGAGCTTCAGACAGGCATCGAGCCGGTCGAGATTGGAAACATTGAGCTTTTCGGTGATTTCGGCGCGCAGCGGAGCAATCTCGGCGACACGCGGGTTGTGCTTCAGCTCTCCCACAAGATCGCCCAGCAGAGCCACGGCCCGTTCCCGCCGTTCGCGCGCCGCATCGTATTCGGCCGCGAGCTCGCGCACCTCGCGCAAGATCGGAGCCGCGACGTTCTCAACCGGAAATTTCAGCGCCGCGTTGTAAACGAATTGATGCTGTCCTGCCTGACGGCGCAGCTTAAGCTCGGTGAGAATGTCTTGCGCCTGGGCTTGCGTCAGGGTGATCTGAACCTGGCCGACTGTATCGGCGAGCTCCGGAAAGTCATGGCGGATGGCCTCCAGCTCTCGCCCGGCGGGCCCATAACGATCGGCCTGGATGTAAAACCGGGCGATCCTGAGCCGATCATCGGGATTTTCTTGCTGGGTAACCTGACGTTGCCGCAGCATGGAATCGAGCGTTTCCTCGGGGACCGAACTGGTCGCGATGGCCGTTTCCCAGGTGGCGTTGAGCGCCACGACCTTCAAGTATTCGGGCGTGATCTCAGTCACGCCCTGGATGATCGGCAGCTCTCCGGAGGCCGTTTCGAGCAACAGCCTGCGTCGGCCAAAGGCGTCAAACCGCTGTGGTTTTTCCAGATAACCTTGGACCGAGCCGATGATCCGGCCGCTTCCCTTGAGCTTCGTCTGCAATATCTTAAACGCCTCGTACTTGCCCAAATCGACGTCGCGATTGACGACCTCTTTTTGTCGCGTGGGGATGAAATACCGCTTGAGCGGGCTGGAGACCATGACGATCGGGTAGATGGGGACCGGTCCCGTGTTGGGTTTCCTCGGGCCGACAATCAGACTCTCGATGTCGGTGGGAATCCCGCGCAACACCATGCCGTTCTTGAGCGTGACTTCTCCCGCGCTGGCGAATCGGCCGGTCGTCGTGGAAGACGCGACCAGCAACGAAACCAGGACGAGTGCCGTCAAAGAGCGAAGTCGAGCACGGATCATCAAGCCACCTCGGGCGGTCACTTCGACCAAAGGAAGTCGCGGCCGAAATGACGCGTCCGGCCTGAAGCTTCCAAATTCAATTTTCCCATGCTGCACGAATCTGGCAATTGTACATTGCGGAATTCCGGAAAACCGGCGCGAAATAATTTTCCAGTGCTCCCGCCGGGGCCGCGCCGGAAATGGGCGTCCATCCAACGTCGTACGGCGGTTGATCGCAAATAGCTTTTCCCAGGGCGCTGCCAGGCGCTGCCCTGGGCTTTCAACTTGCCGCCTTTCAGGCGGGTTTCGCACTAATCCGGCTGGCGCGGCGCGAGTCGATCCAGCCAAGCAATCAGGTCGTCGATGAATTTGTCGCGGTCGGGCTCGAATTCGAGCGCGTGCCGCGCATGCGGATACTCGATGACCGATGCATCCTGCGATGAAAACTGCGCGACATAGCGCCGGGTCGCTTCGTTGTCGGTGATCTGGTCGTTGGCCGCCAGCATCAACAGGACCGGGCAGTGAATCGCCGCGGGACAGCTTGCCAGCAGCCTGTCGAAGTCGCGGTTGGCCAGAAGAAACGAGACCGTCACTTCATGCAGGGCAAGCGGGTCCGAGCGGATGAACTCTCGCCAGCGTGGCTCATCGGTGAAAAATGCCGCATCGTCGAGCGGCACCCGCACTCGCTTGTTCCGAATTCGCAGCCATTCTGCCAGTTTAAGCCGCAGGTTCTGGTCCCAGCGCGCGCGAACTCGCGAGCAAAGCCCCGGATAGAGCAGCGCCAATCCGTCGATCACTTCTGGGTTGCGCGCCGCGACGATGGCGGCAAGCTTGCCACCCCAACTGGCGCCCAACAGAATCACCGGAGGCGGAGGATCGGCTCGATTCCTCGCCCTGCGGATGTCCGCGAGAGACTGGCTCACGTCGGCCAACAGCATTTTGTAATCTTCGACGTGACCCCGCGACGGTTCGTTCATCCCCGAGCCGCGGCGATCGAGATAGAAAACTTCGAAACCTGCCTGACAAAGCCGCCCGCTGGAATACGTGAACCAGCCCGAATGACTTTGAATTCCATGCAAGGCCACGATAATCGCACGCGGCGTTGCGCCGGCCGGCTCCCAATGCCGGTAATGCAGGCGATAGCCGTCAGAGGCGATGTATGTTCGAATTTGCGGCTGCATGGAGGAATCGGGGGCTCGGCTATTTCAGGCCTTCCAGCACTCGAGCGAATGCCCCGAGCGTTCCGCCGTCGAACAGCACGAACCTGACCAGAGCCGGTTTCCCCTGTTGCACGACGAAATCACGCGCTGTCGTCAGCGAGACCTCGGCCGCCAGGTCCTTCGGATAACCATAAACCCCCGTGCTGATGGCGGGAAAGGCGACCCCCGCGCAGTCGTGCTCGACCGCCAGCTCGAGGCACCGCCGATACGCAGAGGCCAATAATCCGGCCTCACCGGCGCCGCCCCCGCGCCAAACAGGGCCGACCGCGTGAAAAACGTGTTTCGCCTTGAGATTGCCTGCATCCGTCGCCACCGCATGACCGGTCGGACAACCGGCCGGATACTGCTCTCGGGTTTGCTGCATGAGCGAAGGTCCCGCGGCCCGATGAATCGCGCCGTCAACGCCGCCGCCTCCCGCCAAAGCCGAATTTGCGGCGTTCACGATGGCGTCGATCTCTTGAGCCGTGATGTCGCCTTGCACCAGTTCGAGCCGCGATGGGCCGAAATTGACGAACATGGGATCAACCCTCCCCAGAGCGTGTCGGTTAACGATCATGCCGCGCCGCACGTACATTAATCAAGGCCGGCGTGCGCCGACAGGCCCGCTTTTCCCAGATCGGCGAATTGAATACGATCAGCCGCGTGATCAAACTCCTTTTGGTAATTCCCACTCTCGACCGCTCGGGCGCCGAAAAGCAACTGACTTTGCTGGCCACGCGGCTTCCGCGGCCTGATTTTTCGGTGCACGTGGCGGCCTTGACTCGCGGCGGCCCCTACGCCCTAGAGCTGGCCGCCGCCGGAATTCCCGTGACAGTGCTCAATAAGCGCATGAAATGCGATCCGGTGGCCTACTTGCGGCTGCGGAGCCTGCTGAGGGAATTGCGGCCGGACATAATGCACACCTGGCTCTTCGCCGCGAATGCTTATGGACGTCTGGCCGCCGGTCCGCGGCCCGCCTTTCCCATCGTCGTATCTGAACGGTGTGTTGATTCGTGGAAGACCGGTTGGCAATTCTGGCTCGACCGCCGCCTGGTTGGGCGGACTGCACGGGTTGTCGGCAATTCACAAAGCGTCGCCGATTTCTATCGCGACCGCGGCGTTCCGGCGGGAAAATTGGCGGTCGTCCACAATGGTATGGATTCGCCCGAAATTCCGGCGACCGCGCGGGACGACGTGCGGCGGATGCTGGGAATACCGGCGGAAAGCTTCGTCGTCGGTTACGTGGGGCGCCTGGCGCGGCAAAAGCGCGTGACCGATTTGATCTGGGCCTTCGAATTGATCCGCGTGATGCACGAAGACGTTTATTTCGTCATCGTCGGCGACGGACCCGAGCGCGGCCGGCTTGAACAGTTCTCCGACAGCCTGCAAATCGAAGGCCGCGTGAAATTCCTCGGGCATCGCGAGGATGCGCAGCAGCTTCTGCCGGCGATTGATGTGTTCTGGCTTGCAAGCGATTTTGAAGGGCTCTCAAACAGCGTGATGGAGGCGATGGCGGCCGGCCTTCCCGTCGTGGCCAGCAATATTTCTCCCAATCGCGAGCTCATCGACGACGGCAAAACAGGATATCTCGTTCCCACCGGAGACCGAGTGGCTTTCGCGCAGCTCGCCGAGCGGCTCTTGCTCGATCGAACTTTGGCGCTCCGGCTCGGCGCGGCCGGACGCGCGCGGATCGCCTCCGAATTCAGCGCCGACCGGATGGTCGACGCGTATTCGAGAATTTATCACGACATGATCGATTCGGCGACCGCCTCGGCGGCCAAAGGTGCTTCATGTGCGGAATAGCCGGAGCCGCCTGGGTCGCCGGCGCTCGTCCGCTCGAGTTCGCCGCCCTCGAGCGAATGACGAGCGCCATCGCACACCGCGGTCCGGATGACGCCGGTTACTACCATTCGTGGCTCGCTCCGAACGGCGCGGGGCGCGACCTGTCGGGGATTTTGCCTGACGCGGGCGGCCATGGCCCGGCCAATTTGCCGGGGGCCGCCTTGGGG
>DATGKC010000285.1:0-5942 GCA_035294845.1 Planctomycetaceae bacterium
CGCCGGTCGATCGCAAAATTCTCTGGGCCAGGCCCCTCGAAAGCCGCGCCGGCGCGCAGAATGTATTCGGGCGCAATCAGAACCCCCTGCAACCGATGCAGCAGGCGGCCGGACTCGCGAACCGGCACGCGGCGATTCAGGGGGCGACGGCTGCCGGAGCGCTTAGCCTGGCCAATGAGGAATTTGTCGGCTTTCAGGGTCGGCGCACCGCGACGCTGCTGGATGCGCTTTCGGGCGAAGTCTGCTGGGACTACAAGGGCGTGCGGCCCGGCACCATCATGCTCGGGGGCGAAGAGACCGTCTTTCTGCGCTCGCCGGAGAAGAACCACGCGGTCGCGCTGCGAGCCGGCGACGGCAAGAAGCTCGACGTCAAGAACCTGGGCGAAACCTTGGACCGCGCCGTCCACGTCGTTCACGACCATTTCGTGATGTCTGGCGTGGGAAAATCGAAGAGCGGACTGAGGCTGTTCGACCCCATCCAGGGCCGCGATCTGTGGACGATCGACCTGGCCAAAGGCACGCTCATGAGCCTGCTCGAGAACGACCGCATGGCGCTGCTCGAACCCGAGACTGACGGCAAATCGTCGAAATTCGCGATCGTCGATCTGGAGACGGGCGAGCGGCAGACCCTGGGAACGCTCGGCGCCGACGAGCTCAAGGGGCGCACGGAAGCCTATGCCCTCTCCGACAGCATCAACGTCTATCTGCTGATCAACAAGGGGGCCAACCAGAACTACTATTCCGAGCAGGTGCCGTTTGTGCGCGCCAGCGGCCTCGTGATGGCGTTCGACCCGGTCGCGAAAAGGCAGCGCTGGAAGCAAACCGTCCAGGTGCAGAACCTGATGCTCGAGCGGCTGGCCTTTTCGCCCTTTCTGGTCTTTTCGAGCCGCAAGTACGAGCAAAAAGGGAAGGTGCATTTCTGGTCGCTGCACCTGTTGGCGATCGACAAGCTTTCGGGGGCAAAATTGCTCGATGAGAAGTCGGCTGCGCAGCCGGGGTTCCGCAGTGTCACGGTCAGCGCCGTCGACCGATTCGTCGAGCTGCGCAGCTACAACGAGCGCGTGCGGCTCTACCCGGTCGAAAAATCGGCCGCGGCCGGGCAATCGGGCGGCGATTGACGAGACGTGCGCGGCCGGCCGTCACTTGCCACGGGCCGGGCGATCGGGCATTCTTATTTCCTGGCCCGCGCGAACGAACCCACGCGCGCCTTCGCGTGTCGTTATGGCCGTTATGAACGGCCCATTGAAATTCTCCTCCAGAAAGACCCGCCGGACGACATGAGCAACGACTATTCCCAGCAGCGATTCGAAACCCGATGCGTCCATGCCGGCGTCGAAAAGGACGAGACGTTCAACAGTTGCATCACTCCCATTTATCCCACCTCGACGTTCCGGTTCGAGGCGCTGGGAAAGACGAAAGGCTACGACTACACGCGCAGCGGCAACCCCACGCGGCGGGCGCTCGAAGAGAGCCTCGCGTCGCTCGAAGGGGGAATCGACTGCCGCGCCACCTGCACCGGCATGGCGGCCATCACCGCCACGATGCACCTGTTCAAACCGGGCGATCACATCATCGCCGGACACGACATCTACGGCGGGACGTTCCGGCTTTTCTTTTCGCCGTTCACCGATTACGGACTCACGTTTTCGTTCGTCAACATGCAGGACATATCGAACATTCGCCAGGCGCTCACGCGCCGCACCAAGTGCGTCTGGATCGAGACCCCCAGCAACCCGCTGCTCAACCTGGTCGATATCAAGGCCGTCGTCGAAGTCGCACGATCGGCCGGCGCGACGACGATCGCCGACAATACATTCATGTCGCCTTATTGCCAGCGGCCCTTCGAATTCGGCGTCGACATCATCGTGCACTCGACGACGAAATATCTGAACGGGCATTCGGATGTCGTGGGGGGAGCCGTCATCACGCGCCACCGCGAACAGGCCGAGCGCGTGGGGTATATCGTCAATGCCCTGGGGCTGGGCTGTTCTCCGTTCGACGCCTGGCTCGTGCTGCGGGGAGTCAAGACGCTCGGGCCCAGGATGGAAGCGCACCAGCGCGGCGCGCTGGCCCTGGCGCGAATGCTCGATGAGCACCCAAAAGTCGAGCGCGTCTACTACCCCGGCCTTGCCGATCATCCGCAGCACGAATTGGCCAAACGTCAAATGACCGGCTTCGGCGGCATGTTGAGCTTCGACGTCAAGGGGGGGCGAGCCGAGGCCGAGAAAGTCATGACCGCCACCAGGCTCTTCGCGATGGCCGAATCGCTGGGCGGGGTCGAGTCACTCATGGAACATCCCGAGACGATGAGCCACGCCTCGATGACGTCCGAGGCGCGACGTGCCGCGGGCATCACCGAAAAGACGCTGCGCGTTTCCGTCGGCATCGAGCACCCCGACGACCTGATCGCCGACTTGCGCCGGGCGCTGGAATAGGGCAGATAACCGCGACCCCAATTTGAACCGGAGTGCCGCGATCGGGAAACGAACGCACAAGGCGCGGCCTCTTGTCGCTGCGCGACCCGGCCGGTGCTGCGCACACGGCCGGGCCACCCGGGCATGCGCGGCCGGGCCACTCGGCTGTGGGCGGCCAATTTGGGTGGCCCGTCCGTGCCGAAGGGCGGGCGGGTTCCGCAGGAACAAGAGGCCGCGCCATTCGCGCTCCTGGCAGGATGATTTTTCGCCAATTCTGCGGCCCCGCGCGCCGCCAATTTGCGATCGCGCGAAGCAGCCGATTTGAACCGGGGTGCCGCGATCGGGAAACAAACGCACAAGGCGCGGCCTCCTGTCGCTGCGCGACCCGGCCGGTGCTGCGCACACGGCCGGGCCACCCGGGCATGCGCGGCCGGGTTCCCTCCCGGACATCCGCCCGGTCATTTGTCTTTTTTAATCGCTTGTTGCGGCCTTCGACCGCGCTGGGAAATCCGCGGTCATTTGTATCCTCGAGGCGTTTGGTCCGACCAAAGGATGCGGTGCGGTTTTTGCCGTCTCGCGAGCGATTGCGCGACGGCGATTGGACGGAATTTCCACCGGCCGGCACTAATCTAACATTCCGCTTTGGCGCCCGCCATGACATAATCGCCTTCAGCACGCACCGAGGTTTCTATGCCGCAGCGCATGAAAGTGGCCGCCGTTCTGAAATCGAGCTCGATCGGAGCGCAAATCGACGTCCGCGGCTGGGTGCGCACAAAGCGCGAATCGAAGCAGGGGTTCGCCTTCGTCGAAATCAACGACGGCAGCTCGATGGCCAATTTGCAGGTCGTCGTCGATCAGTCGGTCGCCGGCTACGAGCAGCTCCTCAAGCAGCTCACCACCGGCAGCAGCGTGCGCGTCATCGGCGAGCTCAAGGCGTCGCCCGGCAAGGGGCAGGCGGTCGAGGTCCACGCGCGCGAGCTCGAAATCTATGGCACGGCCGACGCCGAGAAATATCCCTTGCAGAAAAAGGGGCATAGCTTCGAATTCCTGCGCGAAATCGCCCACCTGCGGCCGCGCACCAATACGTTCGGCGCCATCGCGCGGGTCCGCAACGCGCTGTGCGCGGCGATCCACGAGTTCTTCCAGTCGCGCGGCTTCGTGTACGTTCACACGCCGATCGTCACCACCAGCGACTGCGAAGGGGCCGGGCAGATGTTCCAGGTGACGACGCTCGATCTGGCGAAGCTCGCGCAAAAAGAGACGGCCATCGACTACGCGCACGACTTTTTCGGAAAGCGCGCGTCGCTCACCGTCAGCGGGCAGCTCGAAGCCGAGACTTTCGCCTGCGCCGTGGGCGACTGCTACACGTTCGGCCCCACGTTTCGCGCCGAGAACTCGAACACGGCGCGGCACCTTTCGGAATTCTGGATGGTCGAGCCGGAAATGCCGTTTTACGACTTGGACGACAACATGCAGCTTGCCGAAGATTTCATCCGCACGATTCTCAAGGCCGTGCTGGAGCGCTGCGCCGACGACATGAAGTTCTTCGCCGAGCGGATCGACAAGACCGTGCTCGACACGCTCGAAAACATCGTCAGCCACGATTTTCTGCGGCTCTCGTACAGCGAGGCGATCGGACTTTTGGAAGCGTCGGGCGAGAGCTTCGAGTACCCGGTGAAATGGGGGCTCGACTTGCAGTCGGAACACGAGCGGTACCTGACCGAGAAAAAGTTCAAGCAGCCGGTGATTTTGTACGACTATCCGCGGGCGATCAAACCATTTTACATGCGCTGCAACGACGACGGCCGCACCGTGCGGGCGATGGACGTGCTCGTGCCCCGGGCCGGAGAGATCGTCGGCGGCAGCCAGCGCGAAGAACGCCTGGACGTGCTGTTGGCCCGCATGCGCGAATGCCACCTCAATCCCGACGATTACTGGTGGTACGCCGACCTCAGGCGCTACGGAACCGTCCCCCACGCCGGCTTCGGCCTGGGGCTCGAGCGCGTGCTTCTATTGCTGACGGGAATGGCCAACATCCGGGATGTGATTCCGTATCCCAGAACGCCGAAGCACGCGGAGTTTTGAGAGGTCGCAGGAAGTTGGAGTTCAGCCTTCAGGCTGCGCAATTTGACCCGGTGGTTCGCGCTGGTTGATATGCTGGCGTGAGTGAAATGTTGCTCAACGTCCAACTGCGCAGGCTGAAGCCTCAACTCCAGCGCGGGGTGACGGTTCGATTCAATTGTGATCTGGCAATTCGCTTCGTGCGCCCATGCCGGCGTCGGCCAGGGAGTATTCGACAACCTTTGTGGTCGTCGCACGTTCGCGGGCCGAGAAGGAGATCGTAGATTTCCACTCTAATCGCACAAATCCCGTCGGCAGGTCGGGATGCAACCAGGCTGTATACTCCGTGTCGGTCCGCACCTTAATGAGTCCTGCCAGGGAGCGCGATTCGTCGCGCTTGCCGCGCCAGGCCTCGGCCGCATTAAGTCGAAGCGACGGAATCGAAAAATCGCGCATCTCGTCCGATCGGGCCATGTGTTTCAAGGAACCCGGAGTTCCAATGAATACGTATGGAAAGCCGCGCTTTTCATCCAGCTTCGTGATCGATCTGTCCGGCCGCTGCAACCAGGCGCGCAGTACCTTCGCGTCAGTCAAATACCCGTCGTTATGTAACAAGCCGGCTTCGGTCACAAGCATCTTCCGAATCCAGACTTTCCCGCCCTCCTCGTCGCCAATGACGTTCTTGACTTCAACCCAGCGGCATGGTTGGCGATCTTCGACGAGGCTTCCCACGTAGCTCAGCGTAACGATTTCGGACGTCGCTACGGTCTTTTCTTTCTCGACGTCGTCGCCTAACGCTTTCATTTTGAAATGTCCTGAGACCTTCTCGATCGTCTCCGTTTCATTCACATCGTAGCGCACCCAAGCCCCATCTGGGGGCAAACTGCGTGTTCGGACAGTTTCCGGGCCGGCTTCTGACTGCGGCGCTGACGCATTGCCGTTCGAGAGGTGTGCCGCTGAACAACCGCATGCGATTGGTGGGTAAATCGCGAAGAAAATGGCAACCAGAGGCCTGCGCATGCGGCACTCGACGTAATCGAGAAAACTTCGGAACAGGTCCTCTGGAAGTCGCGGCGCGGTGCGGCGGAATTTGTAGGCACTCGGACCATCGGGTGCAAGAGGAACTCTCGCCTGGTCTGTTGCCGCTGGAATGGCGTATGCGGGCAGTCCTTAGAGGCTTTGCAACCTTCGCGACCTGATCGATGTCAGGCGGAATAACGGTCAGCCGCTGCCGCCTGTGTCACGATAAACCGCTTCTTGCTGCCAGGCGTCGATGGCGATTTCCTGTTTGCGGGCATGAATGACGAAGGCCAGTCCCAGCTCGGTCAAGGCGACGAGCTCATCCTCGAGTCGCGACTCATCCGGCTCGACCTTCGTCGCCTTCATCGTCAGACGATGGCTGCGCTCCCGAAGGTTTTTGAATTGTTGCCGGGTCTCGTCGTCACCCGATTTGAGGCGTTCGACTTC
>DATGKC010000286.1:0-4846 GCA_035294845.1 Planctomycetaceae bacterium
CGCCGGCCAAAGCCCGCGCCAGGGCCACGCGCTGCCTCTGGCCCATGCTGAGGCGCGTGACGCGGCTCGTGGCCTTTTGGGCCAGCCCCACCAGCGACAACAGCTCGAGCGACTTGGTGCGAGAGCGGCTTTTGGCAGTTCCTAAAAGATCGAACGCCACTTGCACGTTTTCGACCGCGGTGAGCGCATCGAACAAATGAAACCGCTGGAACACAAACCCCACCTTTTCGCGGCGAAATCGGGCCTGATCTCTGAGCGAAAATCGGGCGACGTTCTCACCCAGGATTTCGAGAGTTCCCTCGTCGGGAGAAAGCACGCACCCCAGAATCGAAAGCAACGTCGTTTTACCGCTGCCCGATGGTCCCACGAGAAACAGGCACTCGCCCCGAGGGACGGCCAGATCGATGCTTCGCAGCACGGGGGTGGCGATGCTCCCGGTGCGATACGATTTGCAAAGTCCAGTGGCCCGCACGACGATGTCTGGCATCAGGTCCTTTCACCCCTGCAACACAACGGCCGGGTCGATGCGCCGGATTCGGACGTAGGGCATCAACGACGCGGCCAGGCAGATTGCGAATACGAAGGCGACGGCGATTCCCAAAAGCACCAGCGGAATTTCGACCGGGGCCAAAGGCGACGACCAGAACTGCCGGATCAACAGCACGATCGAAATTCCCACGGCAGAGCCGGCCAGGGCAATCGAAAGCGACTGCATGAGGATCACGCCGACGACGTGCCGGTCTTCGGCCCCCAGCGCCTTGAGTGTCGCGTAATCGCCGATGTGATCGAGCGCCAAAGCATACAGGCTCTGGCCCACCATCATGAGACCCACCAGCAGCCCCAGAAAAGTCGACGCTCCGAAACTGATCCCGATTCCCGTGCGCTTCATCCAGTAGTCTTGCGAAATGGCCGCGAATGCCTGCGGAGTATGCACGACGGCGTCGGGAAGCTGCCGGCGGACTTCGGCCAAGAGGCGTTCTATGTTTTCGCCGGGCGCGGCCTTGATCAAAAAGAATGAGCAATATCCGGGGCCGATGTTCGAAAGGCGGCGCGCCGTTTCGATCGTCGTGAAGAGATAGGGAGTGGTCACGAACCCGGTTATGCCACTGGTGCGGGCCACCAGCTTGGCGCGGTGCGAGTTGACTTCCAGCCAATCGCCGACTTTGGGGTTCCCCAGCTTATGCGCGTCGATATCGTCGAAGCTGACGGCGTTGGGACGTTTGAGATCGTCGGGCGAGCCCTCGACGAAGCCCCAGCCGGTTCCCAGCATCGAGGCCGGGTCTGAGCCGATGACCCACACATCTTCAAACCCGCCGTCGGGGAGCGTCGCCATGCCTTTGCCGACGATGTAGGGATCGACCCGATCGACGCCCGCGATCCCGCGGATGCGATTGATCCAAGCTTCGGGAATGTCGTGGGCGAAATCGACGTTTTCAATCATGCGGTGGCCGACCCACAAATCGGCGTCGCAATGGTCGATGAGCAGGCTTGCCTTGCGCATGAGCCCCAGGCACAACCCACCCTGCACATTCACCAGCACCAGCGAAAAGATCACGCCGGCCAGACCCGTCAGGAGTTTGCCGCGGTCTGACATCAGGGTTTTCAGCGCGAACGTAAACACAGCGGGCTCTCAGGCGGGAGATAGTGAGCAGGCAGGGGCTCGTCCTTCACGCGAAGGCCACCTCCGGGGTCAGGCAGCCGGAAAGTCCGGCGATGGGGCGGAAATAGTCGCACTCGTCGTCGGACATCGGCCGCGATCGAATTTCGGTCTCGGGGAGCCGCGATCCGAAGTACGAGGTCCAACATTTGGGGCGGGTGAGGTCGATGGCGGAAAAATCGAGGCAACAGGCGACGGCGGGGGCATGTTGCACCGAAGGATACGTCTTGAGCGGGCCGACTTGTTCGAAGCCCATAAAGCGTTGATAAAACCGCGCGTGTTGCGGGTGCACGGCGATCATGAACTGATCCATGCCGTAGCTGCGCGCATGCTGCGCCATGAGCCGCGTCAATTGCATGAAAACCAGCAAGAACTTGTTGAGCGGCATCGGTTCGAAGGCCAGGCAAGAAACCTCGCCCACGTAAAGGTTCTTGCGGCGGCGATCGAGAATCTCCGACGAGTAGATGCTCTCCATCGGGAGGCCGAGTTCTCCGTCTCCGATCAACGTCACCGTGCAGGCCACGCGCGACCCTTCCACCGCGACGAACATGTTGGTCGTCGGCAGCAAGTGGTAAGGAGTGACGCGCAGCTTGAAGCGATTGGGCTGAATGAGCTCGGCTTCGGCGTATTTGCGATACACCAGCTCGAAGGCGGCAATGCGGTCAAAATGCGTTCCCGCAATTCGGCAATAAACGTCAGAACCGGATTCAGTTTCCACCCCGGGAGCTTCGACGAGAACCGGGACAATCATTGTTTCACCACATTTCGTCTACGGCGGCGATCTCAAATGGTGACCATCCAATGGCTCCCAAATCCGAACTCATTCCCTGGTTCGGATACAAATTCTTGCGCCTCAACCCTAGCTTATTTTTTGCGGCAGGCCCAAATTGATTTTCTTCGACCTTCATTAGCACCCGTATTAACGATTTCCGACGACTCCCCGGTATATTGCCACCGGGGCAAAATAGAGCAAGAGGGCGCAGCCGGTCGCCACCGGTGAGCCTGTCAGATAAACCGCTGTCAATTTGTTGTTGTGGGGGGCGTCTTGCCCCGTGTGAGAGACGAATCGCGATCGACGAAGGCGCCGACCTGACTGTAGAGAGGGTGGGCCGGCCCGTGAGAGGATCGGGAAACTTTACGTGGCCCGCGATTGCATAACTTAATTAATCGGAAAACCTTGCGCAGTCAACATCCTTTTTGAAGTCATGCCGTCAAATTCCGAAATGGATCGCCGTAAAGCATTGAAGCCACGCGAGATAACGCGTGCGACGAATTTCTGAATTCCGGACGAGCCGATTGGTTCCCGCACAGCCAAACGGACCGGATTGAGGCCAGCGAGCCTGCATCCTCCTGGGCAATTAGGGAATGAAATTCCTGAAACTTTTGAGAACCGGCACTTGCCGAAATGAGCCTGTGCAAAAACGCCGCGCGTGTATTGATCCGCGTGTGTCAGCGAAAGGGACCACGAAAAAGACGAATTTCACGAAATAGACGAAAAAAATAGGACCCAATGATCTCGCCACTTCGTGGCGAATATAGATTACGACGATTGGCCCAATTCCCTTGTGAAAGGCGCTACTGCGCTTTTTCGCCTGCCGCGGGAGCGGCGTCGGCCGCACCGGTCTTGGCGATACTTTTGCCATTCGCCGGCGACGACTGCGTTGCCGAAATCGCAAGCAAGCGGCGGGCCTCGTTCAGCACGAATCGCGCATCGCGGAAGGGTTCGAAGCTGATGTCGTGCCAGCGATCCAACCCCTCGGCGTCGACAAAGATCGTCGCGTGCAGCGGCCGCGATTCGAAGTCGTCATGGGCGCGATAGGCCTTGAAGGTATCCAGCGAAGGGTCGGCGGCCAGCGGGAAAGGAAACGCGCCCGGCTTGTAATTCTCGACCGATTTCGCCAGACCCTGCTGATCATCGCTGCTGATGGCGACGATCGAAATTCCGGCGTCTTCGAATTCTTTTGCGAGCGGGGCGAACGCCTGGAGCTGCTCGGCGCAGTGCAGGCACTGATAGCCCAAATAAAATATGACGACGACCGGCTTGCCGCGGTATTGAGAGAGGGCAATCTGCCTCCCCTCGGCGTCCGGGAGCGTCCATTCCGGCGCCAAGCTCGGCTGCCAGAGGAAGGGCCCGAGTGAATCCAGCGGAGGGCGCTCGCCGACGTCGGCCGACGGCGGTTTGACGATTCGCCAGTCGTTTGGCAAGTTGAGCGCGGCGGCAATTGGCGCGAGCCTCGCGAAAACTGGAATTTCGAGGTCGATCTTTCCGGAACTCTCGCGCAATTCGTGAAATCGTTCGCCGGCTTCTTTCTGTTCGCCGGCCTGCCAGAGAAGGTCGACCATTTCAGCCAGCGGCTGAACCTCATTTTTATGGGACGCGAGCGCATCGCGGCCCATCTTGAGCGCCGCCTCGCGGTTGCCGGCCAGAAATTCGATCCTGGCGAGATAAACGGGGTTGACTCCCCCCGACCGTTGCAACAGAGGAACTCCGGCGCGATAGTCTCCCTGCGCCACGGCCAGCCGCCCTTTCAATTCGTCGATCGCCAATTCGAGCGGCTTCAATCGGCCATCGTCCTCGGGCATGGGAAGCAGAACCGGGTCGGGACGAAATTCATCGGCCGCCGGGCTCTCGCCGCGCGCCAACGGACCGGCCGGCGGCGGGGAGTCGGCGACGTTCAGCCGATATCGTTCCTTTTTCAGCCGCTGTTCGAGCTCGGCAATCAGCGAGAGGCCCCTTTCAATCTCGCCTTTGCGCAGGAACGCGGCGCCGAGATGCCGAATGCGGTTCACTTGCTCGGCGGGGATTTCGGTCGGTTCAAGGTACGTCGTCTCGCAAAGTGCGATGAGCTCGTCGTCGAGCTCGTATCGCGACAAGACTTCAAACAGGCGCATGCGTCCGAAATGGGCGCTCTTGCCGCCGCTTAAGACATTGTGCAGGGGATGCCGCGGGATTTCGATCAGGTTGCGGGCGAGGGCCAGCGCATCTCGGACGCGGCCGACATAGCTCAGATCGCGGATCAGCCATTCATTGTTATGAGCATAATTGTGAATTTGATCGGGAAGAACGTGGTCGCGATGCATGTAGGCGTGGTCGACCCGCGCCGAAGCCTCTTGCTGCCAGGCGGCGTCGGCATACCGCGCCAGATCCGAAAAGATGTGCCCCGACATGTGCCACATGTGCGCGATGCC
>DATGKC010000287.1:0-6810 GCA_035294845.1 Planctomycetaceae bacterium
CAAAAGGACATTATAAAGTTGGCGCACGTTGCCGGGCCAATCGTGCCGTTTCACAAATGCAATTGCGGAGTCAGAAAGCGATTTGTCCTGGTAGCCGCGCTCTTCGGTCCGGAATTGCGTATTAATTCGCTCGAGGAGCCGCGCGGCGATCGGCACGATGTCGGCGCGCCGCTCGCGAAGAGGGGGAATCGGGATCGTGATGACCGACATGCGGTAGAAGAGGTCTTCGCGAAATTGGCGCTGGCGAACGGCCTCGTCGCGATCGGCGCCGGTGAAAGCCCCCTTTTTGTGGCCGAACAGCTCGGATTCGAGCAGGTTCGTGGCGACCGCCGCACAGTTGATGGCGACCAGCGGCTTTTCGCGGCGAGGGCTGGCGCGGTGGATCGCCTGTGCGAACATCAATTGGCTATGAGCATGTGTGGATGCATAAGGCCGGCAGCGACGATGCATAACTCCATCGTGGACGCAAGTTGCATATTTAAGAATGACTTACGGGATTTTTTCAGAGCAGAAACTCGCAAATGGCAAGCTGCGAGCAAATGATCGCGAGCTCGTTCCGATGTGCCATAAGTCCATTTTCGACAAAGACCTGTGGATCACAGGACGACCGCCGGCGCGAAAAAAAATTCCTGGCGGATTATGCACCCCAAGTATATGCATGGGTTTTGTTCAATACGTCAGACCACTTTGGGCGCGTGGATAGGTACAAGGTGGGTCAATCACCCAGCGCGGCCGATCCGCCGCACCCCGATTGAGGGCAAGATAGTTAGCTCCCCAGGGCGATGCCTGGCGACGCCCTGGGCTGGATTCTTTCGGCCCTTCAGGCCGGGTCTGCAATCTGCATCGTCTGAGAGCCGTTGGCGCGGGTCTCCTCAATTATGCGATGCGGCACGTCCAAATGGCGACGCCGACACGCGCCCCCTCGATCCCCCGTGGACGGGGGGAAGGAGGCCGCCGGCACAGGAAACTGCTCGTGGGAACTCTGGCGATTTTCCGCTACGGGCCAGACCGTTCGCGTGCCTAAACGAGAATGGGCAGCACGGCTGAGCTGCCGGCTTGAAGTTCACGAATGACGATAGAGCCAATCAGCGTGGTTGGCGTGCAGTCGTCAATCGTCACGCGAGCCAGGCGACCCACGAGGCGCGGATTGCCGTCGAATACCACAATTCGATCGCACTGCGTGCGCCCCACGAGCTGCGGGCGATCTTCGGAACGGCGACGTTCGTCGGGCGAATCGGGCGCGTCTGCCACGGCTCTCACGGCGGGGGACGGTTCGTCAACAACCGTCTCTTTCCTGGCCGATTTGCTGAGACCTTCAACCAAGACTTCAAATTCGCGGCCGATGAGCCGCGCGTTGTCTTCTTCGCTGATTTCGTTCTGCAACGCCAGCATTTCGCGATTACGGCGGCGTTTGACTTCTTCGGGGACGTCGTCGGGCAGGAGTTCGTCGGCTTTCGTTCCGGGGCGGGGGCTGTATTTGAAAATGAAGCTGTTCTTGAACCGGCACTCGCGCACGAGGTTCATGCTTTTTTGGAACGACTCTTCGCTCTCTCCGCAAAAGCCGACGATAAAGTCGCTCGACACGGCGCAGTCGGGAACGATCTCCCGAATGCGCGACATCATGTCGCGATAATCTTCGACGGTGTAACCGCGCTTCATGCGCCCGAGCACGTCGTTGCAGCCGGATTGCGCGGGAACGTGCAGGTAGTGGGCGACTTTCGGGAGATCGCGGACCGCCTCGAGCAAATCGTCGCTCATGTCGCGCGGGAAATTCGTGACGAATTTGATGCGTTCGAGGCCGGGCGTGTCGTGAATGGCCGCAATCAGATCAGAAAGCCGGCAGAGCTTCCCGTCTTCGATGAATTTATAGCTGTTGACGGTTTGTCCCAGCAGGGTGACTTCTTTGACCCCCTCGCCGGTCAGTTGACGCACTTCCTGAGCGATATGACGCAACGGACGGCTCTGCTCGGGACCGCGCGTCATAGGCACGACGCAGTAAGTGCAGAACTTGTCGCAGCCGATCATGATCCGCACGAATGCCTGAAACGGCGACGGTCGCATCTGGGGATCGCGCAGCGGATCGTAACTCTGAAAGCTGTCGCTGACGATTTGTCGCGTGGCGTCGCGGCGATCGAGGCTGACGGCCAGCCGCTGCCGCCGGTCGGTTCGGGCCTGGTCGACCAGCTCAGGAATCTGCGCAAGCTGCCCGGTTCCGACCACCAAATCGACGTGCGGCGCCCGCTGGAACACCAGGCTCTTGTCTTTTTGGGCCATGCAGCCCATGACCCCGATTACCTGATCGGGACGCCGCCGTTTGCTGTGTTTGATGCGGCCCAGCGCGCTGTAAATCTTGTGCTCGGCGTGCTCGCGGACGGAACATGTGTTGAAGAGGACCGTATCGGCGTCCTCAATGTCCCCCGTCAGCTCGTAGCCCGCCTTGCGCAAGGCCGCCACGACCAGCTCGCTGTCGAGCATGTTCATCTGACAGCCGACGGTCTCGATGTACACTTTGCCGTTGTGCGGCGCATGGCTAGGCATGGATCCTTCTCAATTACGGCGAGCTGTTCATTATGACGAATCGACCGGCAAGAAGGCGAGTCTGAGTCGTCGGGAATTCTCACGAATTTCGCTGCACAAGTGCTTTTCTGCTCATTCGGGACGCACGACGTGGTTTGGTTGGCGCGACCTTCCCTGGTAGCGGAATTCGTGAGAATTCCGACTCGCGCGTGCGGGAATTCGCACGAATTCCGCTACGCAAGTGCGCCGCCAGGAATTCCAACCGCAATCTGTTCATCCGTGTACAGAACAACCGATCAGGCGGCGCCGGTCCGGCGGAAGCCGGTCTTTTGGGCGGCCCGCTCGGCTTTGGCGCGGGCTTCGGCTTCGCGGCGTTTTTCTTCCTCTCGCTCGGCGATTTCTCGGAGCAGCCTTTCTCTATGCCCCGTCATGAGCGTCGAGAACGATTTGAGCGCGATCAGCGCTGCGGCCCCGTAGAGAACGATTTGCCAGACTTCCATGTCCGGGCTCCGGAAGGCGTTTATGTCCTGACGCGTTCGACGTATTCGCCCGTGCGGGTGTCGATGCGGACGGTTTCACCCTGCTCGATGAAGGCGGGGACTTGAATTTCAGTGCCCGTTTCGACCTTTGCCGCCTTCGTGATGTTGCCCGAGGTGTTGCCGCGCACGGCCGGCTCGGTGTACGTGATTTTGAGATTGACGTGCGGGGGAGGCACGACCTCAATGACCCGGTCGTTCCAATACATCAGCGTGCAGATCATGCCGTCCATCAGCCATCGCGTTCCCTCGCCCATGACTTCTTGCGGCACGGTGTATTGTTCGTAAGATTCCTGATCCATGAACACCAGCGCGCTCTTGTCGCGATACAGGAATTGCCCCTCGCCCTTGCGGACGTCGGCGGCTTCCAACCCGTCGCCGCTCTTGTACGTCCTGTCGATGATGGTATTCTTCAGCAGGTTTCGCAGCCGGCATTTGTACAGCGCCTGCCCCTTGCCCGGCTTGACGAAGTTGCATTCCAGCATATCGTAAGGGTCTCCCTCAATGACGACTTTGATTCCCTTACGAAATTCACCGGCGTTGATCTGTGGCATTGGACGCTCTCTTTGACTCGGCAGATTCTGAACGGCACGAAGCATAGCAAATGCATTTTTTCTTTACCAGTTCCATTCCCGAGGCCCAAAAAGAGCCCGTTTCTCACGCTTCTCGCGAGTGCGATTGGCATCAAGCGCTCGCGCAATCGGTCCGCGATCCCGACGAATTGATCCGCATTTTGGGCCTCCCTGAGGTGCTGATTGAGCCCGCGCGCCGTGCCGCGAAATTGTTCCCGCTGCTTGTGCCTCGCGGTTATATCCGGCGCATGCGCTTTGGTGATGCGCACGATCCGTTGCTCGCGCAAGTCTTGCCGCTGGGCGCCGAAGAAGCCGACGTGCCGGGGTTCCAATTCGACCCTGTGGGAGACCATGCCGCTCGGCGGGCGCCGGGCCTATTGCACAAATATCACGGCCGGGCGCTGCTGGTGACGACCGGGGCATGTGCCGTCCATTGCCGTTACTGCTTTCGCCGGCACTACCCGTATAGCGACGAACCCCGGCGCATGTCCGATTGGGACGCGGCGTTCGATGTCATCGCATCCGACGCGACGCTGCACGAAGTGATTCTCAGCGGCGGAGACCCGCTGATGCACTCGGATGCCAGGCTGGAAGAACTTTGCCGCCGCGTCGCAGACATTCCGCACGTCACTCGCCTGCGCGTGCATACGCGGCTGCCGATCGTGCTTCCCGAACGGGTCACCGGCCGCCTGCTCGATATCTTGCGGGAGATGAGGCCCGCAGCGATCGTCGTCGTGCACGCCAATCATCCACAGGAGCTCACCGGAGACTGCGCCCTTGCGCTCGGGCGGCTGGCTCGTGCCGGAATGACGGTGCTCAACCAGGCTGTCCTGCTGCGCGGCGTCAACGACACGATCGAAGCGCAGGCGGGTCTTTGCGAGAGGCTGGTCGATCTGGGCGTGATGCCCTACTACCTGCACCAGCTCGACCGCGTGGCCGGCGCCGCACACTTCGAAGTCGCCGAAGAAGTCGGGAAGCAGTTGATCGCCGGCCTGCGCCGCCTGCTCCCCGGTTATGCCGTCCCCAGGTATGTGCGGGAAACAGCCGGCGGCCAGTTCAAGGAAGTGCTGGCGTGACTCTCTTCGAAACGATAGCGAAAACGAAACCGCAGAGTCGTCGAGCGAGGCATCGATATGATGTACCGTAGCATTTGCATTTTACATCTCGGCGTGGCGCTGATTGCATTCGCGCTCCCTGCGGTTAAGCCGGCATTTGCGGCCGACGACGCTGAGCCCTCTTCGCCGGTGGATCGCGACAAAATGAACAAACGATTCGACGACGAAATCGAACTGCTGACCGCACTGATCGGGAAATCGCCAAAATCGGTGGATCTTTATTCCCGTCGCGGCGACGCCAATTTTTTCCGAGGGAAATTCGCCGAGGCAGTCGCCGACTACGAACAAATGGTCAAGCTGGAGCCGGGTCTCGAGCAGCAGCACTGGCGAAAGGGGATCGCCTATTTCTATGATAAGCGTTACAAAGATGCGGCCAAACAGTTCGAGATTTATCACTCGTTCGACAACGTTGACCGCGAAAATGGCATCTGGCGGTATTTGTCGCAAACCAAAGCACTGGGCCGCGAGAAGGCCCGCCAGGGTCTACTCAAATACGACAAAGACGACCGCGAGCCATTTCCCGACGTCTATCGCTTGTTTTCCGGGGAAATGGCCGGCGACGAGGTCTTGAAACGCATCAACGACGCCAAGATTACGGCCCAGCAGCGGAAGATCAGACTCTTTTACGCCGAGCTGTATATCGGCCTCAATGAATTTGTCGAAGGGAGGCTGGAATCAGCCGAAGAACATCTCAAGCAGGCGGTGAACAACGACTGGGGCGCCAAAGCCGAGGGAGGCCCTGGCTATATGTGGCACGTGGCGCGCGTGCACCATCAATTGCTCGTGGATGCGCGATCAAAGAAGAATTGACCGGACAAAAAAAGAACCTGGACCGGCATCAAGTAAGCCGGTGCCGGCGCATCTTTTGGCGCGGCGCCGCGCGGTGGAACCCCAATAAATGGGCCGCCGCGGCTCGGTTGCCCTGGCAATGGGCCATGCGTCATGTCCCGAAAGGAAATTGACATGCCTCGACGTCGCGCCTTCACGCTCATAGAACTGCTTGTCGTGATCGCCGTCATTGCCGTTCTGGTAGCGCTGATCTTGCCGGCTGTGCAGCAGGTTCGGGAAGCCGCCCGCCGCGTGCAGTGCAAGAACAATCTCAAGCAAATCGGCACGGCGCTCCACAACTACCACGCGGCGCTCGACATATTTCCTCCCGGCTACGTGGCCGGAGCGTCCTATCCGGCGACAACGAACGGTTGGAGCTGGTGTGCCCTTTTATTGCCGTATCTCGATCAAGGGCCACTCTACGGCGCTATCCATTTCGAGCTGCCTGTGGAGCACGCCGCGAACCTGGGCAGCGTGGCGACGACGATTCCGGTCTTGATTTGTCCCAGCGATCAGCTCGCCGGGGGCAACTTCCGGATCACCGATGCCGCGGGCAACATGGTTGTTCCCTCCGCCGCCCCATTCAGTTATGCGGCGACGGTAGGCGACGACAATAGCGAGGCTGATGGGCCGGTCGGCAATGGCGCTTTCTATCGCAACAGTGCCACGAGAATTTCGGACATCGTCGACGGCGCCAGCACGACGGTGCTCGTGGGCGAGCGCGCCTTCGGGTATGTCAACGGCGCGTGGCCGGGAGCTCCCAACGGCGGCCTGGTGCGGGCCGGCGCGCTCAATCGGTGGCAAACGGCCACCGCCAGCAGTCCGGTTTTCATGCTCGCCCACAACAACTGGATCAATATCCTGACCGACAGCGACGGCGGTTTGGACGATTTTTCCAGTTTCCACAACGGCGGAGCGCAGATCCTCTTCGCCGACGGATCGGTCCGGTTCATTCCCAGCATCACGTCAGACGGTCCTCAGCGCCGTGCTTTCTGGGGCATGGGGACCCGCGCCGGAAACGAAAGCATTACGGGCCTCGAATAGGCGCCGGTTACTCCGGCATTTCGTTTTCATAGTCGGCCGACTGCGCATCGTTCAAAAAGCGAAGCTGTGCCCGCAACGGCGTGGCGTCCGGGTCGCGCGCGACTCGACAATATGTGCCGTCCGGCTGCATCTGCCGGGCTTTCACGTTGTCTCCCAGCAAAGTGGGCAAGATGCGGTGCAGCATGCGGCGTTTGAGGG
>DATGKC010000288.1:0-13472 GCA_035294845.1 Planctomycetaceae bacterium
TGCACGAGGCGATTCGTCGCGACCGGCCGCCTCGCGATCGGGACTCCATTCGATCGGTGAAACGCCGTGCGGCTCAGCCTGCGTCACCACGGTAATCGACGGCAGAAAGTCGATCGCCCGTTCGACATCATCCCGGAACGAGGGCGGCAGCGGGACGGCCAGGCAATCGAACTTGCGCTCGAGCATCAACCGCCGGACTTCGAGCGCAAAATCGCCGCTGCCATGAATCACCGGCAAAACGCTGATCCGCGGGCTGATCTTGAGAAAGTCGCAGGTCATATTCCGTCTCGCCGGTGCGCGCCTAATACGTCAGCAATAGCCGGTCGGCGACAACTTCCTGTTCCAACGTCTTCCCGCCCATCTGGAACCTGCGCAGCATTGACCGACCGCAATTAACGAGGACTTCCCGTTTGAAAAGTCCATCTGGTATTTGAACATCGCAAACAAGATCGCCGGAGCGCTTGGTGCCGTCAATGCTCAAGGCAACATAAACCCCTCTCTCTTTACACGAGCGAATCGCAGAAAACAGCGATTGAAGATCAAATGCCTGGGCGCCGTAGAGGATGCGCTGAGTATCCTGGTACGGCGGGTCACAATAAATCAGGTCGGTTCGCCGGGCTTCACTCATCACTTCGACAAAACTACTCAGCCGAAATTGGGTCCCGGCAGTTCGCCTCCGCCATTCGTTGACTCTTCTGACAAATGCCTCGATCGGAATCGGAGTATGCGCGCCGCAGGGGGTTGACATATAGCCGTCCGCTTTGCGAAATCGCACGATCCCTCCGTAACAGGAGCGGCAGAGAAAGAGCAGATCGGCGGCGTTGGGCCTGGCATTGTAATCGGCCTTGATTTTTTCGTATTCCGCCACCTTATCTCCAGCCATCATGGCGCGCCGACGGTCGCCGTACCAGGCGATAAGCGTCTCGGGAGATTCGTGGAGCGTTTGCCAAATCTCGATCAATGGCTCGAACACATCCGAGGCGATCGCACGTTCAGGGGCCAAGGTGCCCAATACGGCGGCGCTTCCAAGAAACGGCTCGAAGTACTGGCCGAACCGCGGCGGAAAATACGACACGATTTCGTGCGCGAATCGCTGCTTGTTCCCGACCCATTTAAGCAACTGCCGCCTGAAAGGATCGGCGTGCCGTCCCGTCTCTTCCCCAAAACTAAATAGAGTTCTTTGCATCGGGCAAATCCGGCACTCTCACTACCTGTGTCTGCAACGGTCCGCCGGTGACGTGAACCTTGCCTTGGCCGTCGATGTACACATTCACTTCGCTGCGGACCCCGAATTCGGGAAGATAAATGCCCGGCTCGATGGAAAAGCACGTGCGGCGAAGGACGCGGCGTTCTTCGTGAGTTTCGAGATTATCCATGTTGGCGCCGTTTCCGTGCGTCTCTTGACCGATGCTGTGTCCTGTGCGATGCACGAATGCGTGGCCGTAGCCGGCCTTTTCGATCACGTCTCGCGCAGCCTGATCGACCTGCCAACCGCACAATGTTTCGCCGGCGACAAAGGCCGATTTGACGCGCTCGATCGCTGCGTCCCGCGCCGCCGCCACGATGGCGAAAATCTCCCGCTGCCGCGCGGGAACGGCCTTGCCGATGTAGCCAACGCGCGTCAGGTCGCTGTAAACGGCCCGCGGCCGATCGAGCTTGGCCCACAGGTCGACAAGCACGAAGTCTCCGTCCCGCAGCGGCGCATCGCCCGTTTCGTAATGCGGATCCCCGCTATGTGGGCCTACCGCGACTATCGGCGGATGGTCGGCGGTCAATCCGTTTTCTGCAAAGTGCCGCAGTATTTCCTGCTGAACTCGTCGCTCGGTGACCGCCTCACTTCTTCGCAGGGCATCGGCAATGAATCGCCACACGCGAGCATAGGCCGAGTCCGTATGCACAGCCGCCTGTTGGTGCATCTTCCATTGCTGGTCGTCCCAGGCCGCCTCAAAAAGCTGCACGAGATCGCCGGATGAAACAACCTCGACTCCGAAGCTTCGCACCAGCTCGACAAGCCCTGCGTCGATGCGGGAAATGTACGGGTTGGCATTGCGCGGCGAATATTCCATCGCCACCTGCGTATGTCCCGCAAGCATCGCGCCCAATCCGGCTTCCAGCTCCTGCCAGCGAAGATAGACGGTCTTTGCGCCGGGAAGATGATCGAGCGCGGCGGATTCGATTCGGTGCACGAGCTTTTGCGGTTCTCCCCGTGCCGGAATGCAATAGAAAAACCGCCGGGTCATCAGCGGACGCTCGGCCAGATCGAGGATTCGCCGCGCGAGCAGATTGCTGCCCCGAAAATCCGCCAATAACCAGGCATCGAAATCGAATTCGCGCAGCGCGGCCTGAACGGCAGCCAGATCGAACATTTCAGTTTCCCGAAATTATTGATGAACTGACGGCAACAGGTCGCTCACGCGGCAGGTAAGCCCGGCAGCACTTCTTCGCCTGTGACGGTGGCCGACTCGTGCAGCAGCCGTCCCTCGTTGGCCGTGCGATAAATTGTGAGCGTCCGGCCCACGGACACTGTCTGGGCCGCGTTCCGTGATAAACCCAGTGTCGTTGCATGCGACAGTACCACCGGCGGCGGCGTCGACAAAAGCGCCAATCTTCCGCACCACTTTAGAACACGTCACGCCGTGCATACCACCCGGCGGAGGCATGCTGATGATCTCTCCTCGGACCAATTCCTGCTGAGACCCATCCTGCGGATCGGGGAGCTGGAAAAACTCCTCGGCGGTCAACAGTCGTGGTTGCATGGATGTCGACATCGGTTTCCTTGAATTGCATGAATTCTAACCGAGGTTTGGCAGCGTCTCAAGATCGGCAATACCGCCGCTAGCGGAAACGCATGAATCCAGAGCCCGGAAGCATCTTGAAATTTCGATTGTGACATTCGAAATTTCAAGGTACCCTCTTGAGATGATCCAGCGCACTCGGGAATTCTCCCAATTGCAGAAGTTGCTGCGCCGCAATCCCGTCGTGGCGATCATAGGCGCCCGGCAAGTGGGCAAGACTACGTTGGCTCACCAGCTCGCGGCTCGCGCTAATCGCTCGACAATCTTTTTCGATCTCGAAAACCCCGAACACCTTGCCCGCCTGGCAGACCCCATGCTCGTTCTCAAAGGAGTTCAAGGCCTAGTCGTAATCGACGAAGTTCAACGATTGCCGGACCTGTTCGCGATTCTCAGGGTCTTGGCCGATCGCCGTCGAACGCCGGCCCGATTTCTTCTGCTGGGCAGTGCTTCGCCCGAGCTCCTGCGGCAGAGCGCCGAATCATTGGCCGGCCGGATTGCATACCACGAACTGAGTGGCTTTTCTTTGGAGGAGGTTGGGGCTAGGCGCCACGAGCGCCTTTGGCTGCGCGGAGGGTTCCCGCGATCGTACCTGGCTCGTTCCGCGGACGAAAGCGCAACGTGGCGCCAGGAGTTCATCCGCACATTCCTCGAGCGTGATCTTCCGCAATTGGGCATCACCATTGCGGCCTCCATTCTTCGCCGCTTCTGGACGATGCTCGCCCACTACCATGCGCAGACGTGGAACTCGTCGGAGTTCGCGCGTTCCTTCGGCGTGTCCGACCACACGGTTCGCCGATACCTTGACCTGCTCACGGCGGCTCTCGTCGTACGGCAGTTGCCGCCGTGGTTTGAGAATGTCTCCAAGCGGCAAGTGAAGGCGCCCAAGGTTTACATCCGCGATTCGGGATTGCTGCACAGCCTCTTGAATCTAAGGTCGGTGAGCGACGTGGAATCGCACCCCAAGTTGGGCGCTTCGTGGGAGGGTTTCGCCATTGAGCAGGTCATTCGTCGGCTGGGGGCGCGTCCCGAGGAGTGCTTCTTCTGGGCGACTCATTCGGGAAGCGAGCTCGATTTGCTCATCGTGCACGGCCGGCGCCGGTTGGGATTCGAAATCAAACGCACCAGCTCGCCGCGCGTGACGCCGTCACTGCACCACGCCCTGGCCGACTTAAAGCTTGACAGGCTCGACTTGATTCACGCGGGGGACGAAACATTCCCGCTCGGGCCTCGCTTGCGCGCCGTGGCCCTCGGCCGTTTGTTAACCGATTTGAAGCCGCTGGCATGACCTACAGGGCACGAGTCCCGGATCGCGCGACGCCGCGCGACCGGTCTTCTGAATGATTCGCATCCCGGGGCAAACGCCTCGATGCCATCTAGGGCCAGTCGCGGAAGGCCTTTCCCGAAATCTTAAAAGAATTCCGGCCGCACCACGCCGTCGCCGGCGATAGGGACGGGACGGCCCTCCAGGTTGGGCGTCGTCGTGTGCGGGTCGATTCCCAGCAAATGGAACGCCGTGGCGAGAATGTCTTTGGGAGAGACCGGCGTGTCGGCGACTTCCCCGCCGGTCGGGTCGGTGCTCCCCACGACCTTGCCCCTTGCCGCGCCGCCGCCGGCCAGCGCCACCGAATATGCCCGCGACCAATGATGGCGACCCGCCCCTTTCGGTTTAGAATCGATTTGCGGCGTTCGGCCATGTTCGCTGATCCAGAGCACCAGCGTTTCATCGAGCATTCCCCGCTCGTCCAAATCGGCCAGCAGCGCGGGAAACGCGAGGTCCATTCCGGGGAGCAGATACTCTTTGAGCCGCGGGTAGTGATTGGCGTGCGTATCCCATGCGCAGCCGGCGAAGATCTCATACGCATCCCAGAACACAGTTACGAACTTTGAACCAGCCTCGACGAGGCGCCGGGCGGCCAGGCACGACTGGCCGAAGAGCGTCATCCCGTATCGTTCGCGCACGGCGGCCGGCTCGCGCGCGATGTCGAGCGCCCGGTGCAGCCGGCTCGATGTCAACAATGAAAATGCCGTTTGCTGATGGCGGTCGTACGGCTGAGTCCGCCCTCCGCGGTCGAGGCGGTCACGCACGTCGTCGAACTGTTCCAACAGCAAGCGGCGCCGATTCAGGCGGTCGAGCGTCAGATCATCCGAAAGCCGCGCGGCATCGGAAACGACGAACCGGCCTTCCGACATGAGGCCGGCGTAGGGATCGATGACGTCCTTCTTCTGCGCGTCGCTCAATTTGGGACCGATTTTTGTTCCCTTGCCGATGAATTCCGGCCAGAAGGGGTCGTAGGCTTGTCCCAAGAACGCGGCGTAGGGTCCGGCGAGCGGCGGAATGTCGCTTTTCGAATTGAGCAGCCAGGGGAGGCCGATATTCTGCGGCATCTCGGAAATCGCCTCGGGCGCGCGGCGCCGCCCGATAAAATCGACGACCGATCCGATGTAGGGCCAATGCCGCGTGTCGCGCGGCCGCAGCTCCAGCGAAACGTCGTAGTCCGGAATTCCGGTCGTCGTATATGCCAGACAATGCAGCGGATAGGGGTGCGTCACCGAGCGAACGACCGTGACTTTATCCATAACGGCCGCCATCCGCGGCAAATGGTCGCAGATGGAAATTCCCGGCGCCGCTGTGGCGATCGCCTTCATCTCGCCCTGGATTTCCGCAGGCGCCTCAGGCTTGGGGTCGAACGTCTCGTGCTGCGGCGGAGAGCCATAAGGGAAGAGCAGAATGCACGATTTGGCCTTGCCGAATGTTCTCGCCGCGCCTTGGGGCGCCGCTTGCGCCGACTGCAGCCGCAAAATGTCGCCCAGCGATACGCCAAATGCTCCCAAGCCGCCGATGTGAAAGGCGTCGCGGCGAGTGAGCCCGTCACAAAGCCGCGTGGCGGAACCGAGGACGCGAATCATGGGGAATCCTGCGCAAAACGACAGCCGTGCACGAGTCCGCGCTGATGATACCGTGAGAATGATGCCATGTCATCCCGAATTTCACTTCGCAATCACCGTCCGTTCATCATCCAGAACGGTATCCGGTGGGACGAACTTGAAGTTCCGCGCCTGCCGGAAGAATTCGAGCGGATTGTCGTAGACGACCTTCTTGATCTTCGAGTCGGCGTGTCCGCGTCGGCGCATTTCCATGATAAAATCGGGGACCGCCAGCGGGTTCGACGGTCCCCAGTCTCCGGCTGAATTGACCATGATCCGCTCATCGCCGTACATTTCGATGATGTCCACGGCGCGGGCCGGCGTGCATTTGGTCAAAGGGTAAAGCGTCATGGCGCACCAGAAGCCCTCGTCGCGGGCGACGCGCACGGTGTGCTCTTCCACGTGGTCGATCAGCACCCGTTCCGGTTCGACGCGGGGATCCTCGAGCAGCATGTCGACGATCATTCGCGTCCCCTTGAACTTGTCGCTCAAATGCGGCGTGTGGATCAAAATCAGCTCGCGCGTCTTCATCGCCAGATCGACTTGCTCGCGGAAAATCGTCGATTCATTGAGCGTGTTCTTGTTGAGTCCGATCTCGCCGATCCCCAACACGTTCGGCCGATCGAGAAATTCGGGAATCACCGAGATCACCTCGCGGGCCAGCGAAACGCTTTCGGCTTCCTTGGCGTTGATGCATAGCCAGGTGAAGTGTTGAATGCCCACGGCCGCCGCGCGCGTCGGCTCGAAACCTGTGAGTTGACGAAAATAATCGCGAAAGCTCTCGTCGCTCCCGCGGTCGAACCCGGCCCAGAACGCCGGCTCGCTCAAGGCCACGCACCCCATGCGCGCCATCCGCTCGTAATCGTCGGTCACGCGGGAAATCATGTGGACGTGCGGGTCGATATAGTACATGTTCGCCTCACGGGTCTTGGTTCTCGGGCGTTCAAGCGTCCATTTCGCTCGCCAATGATTAGCGGCGCTCGGCGCCGTTGGTCGCCGGTTTCTCTCTGCGGTTCCAATTGGCAATATAGGCGTCGCTGAAAAGCATTTGGATGCGTTCGGCACGGTCCAATTGGCCGCTCGACAGAATTCCGATTCCCTGCTTGATTTGCATCAATCGCGGGTCCGACTGCACGCGGTCGCCTCCTTCGGCCCGCTCGACCCGATCGAGGCACGCCGCTACATCCAGGAGCTTGCACCGGATTTCCAGGTAAACGCGGTCGAGAACGGCATTGGCAGCCAAGGCAGCGGTCATGGCGGAAGTTCCTCTCGGGTCATTATTCGACAAGCAAACGAAGCGCTCGTTCAACATCGAGTGTCCCCGTAAATCGGCGGGAAATCAAGTGGCACGTTCGCAGCCCCGGCGAACGCCCCGGCCATGAGTCATCCGGCCGGTGACGGTTCTGCCGGCGCAACAAAGCGGTTATGACGGCCAGGCCGGGCCCCAGGAGTCGCTTTGCAGCGGCGCAACCCGCAATCTCGATAAGACGATGAGCGAAGCCCGGCCGCGATGGTCCCAATCAGACGCCGGCTTGTCCGCACGATCGGCCCGCGCGTCCCGCCGGCTTCCCGCCCCATGTCGATGCCTCGCAAGACCACATTCGATCTGCTCGCCGAAACGCAAAACGGCGCCGCGGTCGATGTGCTGGTCGCGGCTCTCGACTTAGCCGACCCGGCAATCCAGGCGCTGGCCGTCGAGGCGCTGCTTAAGCGCCGCCCGACGCGCGGAATCGTCGAGCTCGTTCGCCGCTTCCATTTCTTGAGCGGGCCCTCTCGCGAGCTCGTCGAAAAGGACGGCGCATTCCTGGGGCGCGATTTGCGGGAATGTCTGCTGTCGGGCGACGCCGCGGTGCGTAACAATGCTCTCGATCTCATTTGCCGCTTTGAGGACTATTCTCAACTCCCGACGCTGGTTCGATTGCTGGAAGGCGAAAATGTTCGCGAGCGCGGCGCCGTTGAGCACGCCGTTTTCAAACTCGCCAATCGGCTGTATGAGCACCTGAAATTCGGCAAGGAAGGGGACGAGGCGGGCGTGTTTCTGCGCGATGCGCAGCGCGTTCGCCACCAGATGCTCTCGACGCTGGAAAGCGCCTGCCACCGCTACCCCGTCCACCGCTGCCGGCAGGTGATCGAAGGGCTCTTGATCCTCGGCGATCCCGACAACATGCACTTGAAAAACCTGTTCCGAGACGCCGCCGAAGAAGTTCGTTCGGCCGCGGCCGAGCTGCTCTGTTCCAGCAGGCATCCGGGGGTGATGGGCCTGGTCCTCGATTCGATGAGCCAGAATTATCCGTTTCCGGCGGCATTCGCGGCGTTCGAGCGGCGAACCGATCCCGAGTTCATCTGTCATCTTTTGCGCAACTGGCCGCGCAAGCCAGGTCCCTTTCAGCAGAAGAACATCAAAGAGCTGCGGATGGCCGCCTGGCTGGAGCCCGAACGCAATTGTCTGGACCTCGTTCCCGCCGCGCTGCACCGCATGCTGATCGCGTTTTTGATGTCGACCGGCCTCACGCAGCCGCAGAAATTGGAGGTGCTCGAATGGATGGTGCATTGGGGAAGCGCCGACGGGAGGCTGGCGGCCACTGACGTGCTGGTCGACCTTGAGGACGACAAGGTGCAAGAGGTGGTGCTCGAAAGCCTGGAATCGGAGGAACCCGACGTGCAGGCGTGGGCCACCGGCCAGCTTCGCACCTGGGCGATTCCCAACGCTATGGAGCTCTTGGTCGAGAGGCTCGATAGCCCGATGCCCGAAGTGCGCCAGGCGGCGCGCAGCGAGTTGGCCGGCTTCGATATTCACCGCGCCCTGGAACTTTGCGAACATCTCGAGCCGCGCCTGCAAGTGGCCGTCGGCAAGCTGCTGCGAAAAATCGATCCCCAGACGATCCACAAGCTCAAAGAGCAAATGCTGAGCGCCATCCGCCGCAAGCGAATTCGCGCCGCGCGCGCGGCCCTGGCCATGAGGCTGCATTTGGATGTTGCCGATTCGCTGATGATCATGGCGCGCGATTCCGACAATCTCGTACGGAGGACGGCGGCCGAGGTGCTCGGAAACGTGGGTACACGCGAATCGGCCGCCATGCTGCTCGAATTGACGCATGATGACAGCCCGCGCGTGCGGGAAGCGGCCAATGCGGCGCTCGACGCGATGCTCGCCCTGCGCGGCGCCCCCGCCGCCCCTGGAGGCTCGACATGACGACCTGGCTTTTTCATTTGACGGTCGTGGCCGCCACAGTCGTGCTGTTGTGGTTGGGAGTCAACTGGCTCGATCGATTTCGCTTGATTCGGCTGCGCCACGCGCAGACGCCCCAGGCCCTGTTTCTCGAATTGTGTCGAGCGCATCATTTGTCGCGCGTCGAACGAGAGCTGTTGACCGTCATCTCAGAGACTTGCGCGCGCGACAAATGCTGCCTGGTTTTTGTCGATCGCCAACTCATCGCGCAGTTCGGCGGCGCCCACCCCGCGCAAGCCGAGCAGTGCCATGAGCTCTGTCGGCGGTTGTTTGGATCGTGAGGCGCAGCGTGCCCTGTCGGCTCGGTAATAAGTCAGTCTTCATCAGGCTCGCACGCGGTCTCGTTTTGGCATCCCCAGGGATCGGCCGGACCGATGGGGCACGTGCATCTTGAGCACCACGGCATCCACGAAAGTTTCGGATAACCGATGCGATAGCAATGCAGGGGAATGCAGTTATTCGGGCGCTCGTATCCCAGAGTGTAGATGCATTCACACGGGGGCTGCGCGATCAATCGGTAGGGCAGGAACACGCACCGGCCGAAGAAGCTGCCGAAGGAGACGAACGGCTGGCAGCACTTGAAATGGATTCCGTACCGCTCGAGGTTAATGTCTTCAAAATAGAGCGGCTTGAAATAAACGGCCGGGGCGTCCCAGCCGAAGGGAATTGGCGACCAGCCGCGCCTCATGCCCCAGCCGTGAACGAGCACGGGCTCTCGATCGAAAATGTCCGAGGCAATGTCAGCCGGCAAGCGATCGTCCTCTGTGCGAATGCTGGCGCGCAAGTCTCCGATCGGTTTAAGACCTTCATGCGGGTCTTCCGATCCCGGCGGGCCGGTTTGTGGAACAGCGGGCTGAACGAAATCGACTTCGGTAATCGCCGGAATGCCCTCGGCGGCCTCTTCGTCAGCCGTGGATGAATCGGAGACTTCCGCTTCCATCCCTTCGTCGGTCGAAGTGTGCGCTGCAATGACGGTCGAATGAGCCTGGGCGACGGCCCGGGCTTGGGCGGCTTCTGCGGCGGCTTGTTTGGCCGCTTGCGCCGCCCTTTGCGCCTCGTGGGCGGCCTGGTTTGCAGCTAAGAGCGGCGCGGCAAGTTCGTCTCGCCGTTGTTCGACGGACGATATTATGGACCCAACGGCTGCGTGAGGCCGGTTTGCGGCGCTCGCTGGGACGGCAATTCGGGCCCCGGAATGAGCGACCTCTTCCCCGCGCGCTTCGGCGTTCCTGACGTTTAAGATCTCAAGTGCGCTGGCGGCGGCCGATTGCACGCGCAGATTGCGATCGCTCAACAGATTGCTCAATTCGCGCTCGATCCGGCGCTGATGGATGAGCGGCGCGCCGCCCAGCGCCAAGGCTGATAGATAACGAACGTCGGCCTCGGGATCATGTAGGCCCGCTGTCAGAATCGTCAGCGCCTCCCGGTCGTATGGGTCGATTCTCAGAATCGTTCTCGCCAGCAGCAAGCGGTCGAGAAACTCGCTGGCTTCGAGCGCTTCGTGCAGCGAAGACAAAGCAGTTGCGGCGTCTTGCTCGATCCGCCCCAGAATATAAACGGCGGCAACGCCGACTCGCGTCTGTTCAATTCCCAGCAGGTCGACCAGAACGGGCAAAACTTCGGCAGCGTTGTGCTCGATCGACCACAGGGCATTGGCCGCTTGCACTCGCACGATCGGATCGTGATCGTTGTTCGCGCAGTCTCGAATGGCCGAGGCCGCGGCGCGTGCCTGTGCTCCGATGAGACCCAACCGGATTGAGGCCATTTGTCTCACCGATGACGCCGCATGCGCAAGATCGTCGATCAATGCCGCGACTTCCGCGGGCGGCGCGCCATCGTCAGCCAAATTTGGCGGCGGTGGAATCGGGTTCGTCCACGCAGCATCGAGGATTGAGAGAGTGATCGCCGCAGCCGCCGCCACGTTCGTGTCGCCATCCGTCAGCGCGCGCTCCAACGCCGAGACCGCCTGCCCGTCAACGCCCGCCGCTGCGCCAAGCGCATTGACGGCAAAATATCGCACGTCGCTTTCAGAGTCTTCAAGAGCGCCAAAAAGCTCTTGAAGGGCCTCGCCGTCGGAAGGCGCGATCTTGATGATCGCCTCGGCTGCGTGCAGTCGAACAGTGGCCGATAGAGCCGCCAGACATCGTCGCAACGCAGGCACGGCCTCGCGGGCCGCTGGTCCGATTTCGCCTAAGATCAGCGAGGCCAGTCCGCAGGATTGCGGCCTGGCTGGATCCAGAAGTCCGGCGAGCACGGGAATGACCGGCTCGGGAGCCAGCCCGATGCGGCAGATGGCTCTGGCCGCGTGAGCGCGCACGAGCGGATCGGAGTCCTGAAGATGACCCATCAACCCGGGGACCGCAGGACCGGCCAGAGCCCCCAACTCGGCCAGCCTGACGACGGCCTCGCGCCGCACCGACGGTCGCGGATGATCCAACTGGCGAACGAGAAGGTGAATTCGAGACGCCGCTTCGCGAGAACGAACGTCGGCAGCCGCCGGCGCTCGAGCAGATTCCGAACGCAGCTCGCGGCCTCCTGAGCTGACGACGAGAATCGCGGCACTGCAAAGCGTCAGCCCGAATGCGGCGTTGCGGGTCGCCGCAGATTTCGACGCGCGACGTGCCGGCGAGACAAAATTGGTCTTGGCGTCAAATCGAGCGGCCTCGGTTGGCAACATGGCGGTCGTGCCCCTAAAACCCGGCACACATCGAGTTTTGAGAATATTCCCTACATGACTTCGACGTGTCTTCTTGAGAACTTTCAGCAGATCGCTGTCGTTCGGCGGGGGTTGCCTAATCGGCAAAGTCGTTTATCGTACGGGCAAGTTTTTCGGTAAGAATTACACCATGACCGCTCGAATCGCCCGCGCATTTTCGACTCCACGATTCGGCCGACATTTCGCAACAACCGGCACGATCGCGTGTTGCGTCTTCGAAGGGTCCGGGAATCAGTTCACACGCTGATTCTGGCACGATAGCTGCATTTCTTCATTTCCTTGTCGGGCAACGCCATCGTCGTGCTGCCCGTAGCTGAATTCGCCGGAATTCAGGCTGCTCGTAGCTGAATTCGTGAGAATTCGAGCTGCTTGTAGCTGGATTCGCAAGAATTCAGGCGTGATTTTGTTGATCTGAACTCTGGCGAGTTCAGCTATTGTCGTCTCGCCACGCACACCGTTGGCGAGAAATGCGGGTTTGAGAATCCGAGAAGTGTCCCACCGGCCCGAGGAGTCGGGTCATCTCCCACCCCCTTTCCCACCCCGTCATCCCACCTGCAAGGCCGAAAGGAATGCCCGCATCCTTTCGGCCTTGTCCGTTTGCCGGGGGCTGCTTGTTGACTCATCCAGGCATTCGCCGTATATTCCGCCGCCTCACGTCCGGCCCATGAAGTGCCGTCCGTTTTCCAACCGATATTTGACTATTGGCGGGAAGCGTGCGCTGCCGGAGTCATTCGCGTCTGGGCAAAGCCTGAATTTCCTTTCCTGATTTCTTATGGCGCTGACAGTGACGACGACCCGCCCCGCGATCATGCCCAAGGCGTCGGATTTTCGCGCTCAAATCCATGCTTGGCGGTCAGCGCACCTGGTCGGCATTTGCGGTTCGGGAATGAAGGCTCTCGCCGAGTTGCTCACCGGAATGGGCTGGCGGGTTTCGGGTTCAGACCACAACCCTTCCGAGACGACTCTGGCGTCGCTTTCGAGCCGCGGATTGAGAATCCACTCGGCGCACCACGGTCGCTTTCTGGCAGGCGAAACCGATGTGCTGGTCTACAGTCCGGCGGTCGGCCCCGATAATGTCGAGCGTCAACGGGCAACCCGCCGGGGAATTCCGCAGCTCTCCTACAGCCAAATGTTGGGTGAACTGATGCGTGAGCGAGTGGGCGTGTGCATCGCCGGAACGCATGGCAAGAGCACGACAACCGCGATGACCGGTTGCATCATGACGGCAGCCGATCTGGCTCCGGCCGTGGTCATCGGAGCCGAAGTCCGCGAAATTGGCGCGAGCGGCTGGAACGGGGGCGGCCAACATCTGGTTGCCGAAAGCTGCGAGTTCCAGCGGAGCTTTCTGGATTTGTCGCCGCGCTACGCGGCGATTCTCGGGATCGAGCCCGACCATTTCGATTGCTACCCGCATTTTGACGAGACGATAGCCGCTTTTGCGGCTTTTGCGCAGCGCGTCCCCGCCGAGGGAAAGATACTCATTAATGCCGCGTGCAAAGCAACACGAGCGGCTTGCGTGGCCGTGAGCGCTGCGGTCGAGACGTTTGCAGTCGAGTCTCCAGCCGACTGGCAGGCCTCTGACCTTCGTCCAACAGGCGAAGGCACCCGCTTCCGCATGTATCACCACGGCGATTTCTTTGCCGAGATCGCGCTGCGGATTCCTGGCAGCCACAACGCGGCCAACGCGCTGGCTGCCGCGGCGCTCGCGCACACGGCGGGGGCCGACGAGACGGCCATTCGCGAGGGCCTGCGTGAATTCCCCGGAATCGGCCGCCGATTCGAAGCGTTGGGAACCTGGCGCGGCGTCACG